>JASHTO010000365.1 GCA_030040515.1 Terriglobia bacterium | reverse complement strand
CGTGAATTCGCCTTCCACACGGATCGATCCGTTATTGTTAATGGTAATTTTTGCCAAGCAACCCTCCTGTGTCAAATGGACTTAACCTACTGAGGCAGAGAGAATATAGTGACAAGGTTCGATTGTAGCGGCGGTCTCCGACCGCCGTTTTCAGCGCTCGCAGAGCGCCGCTACAGAGAACGGTTGTCACTATGTTTTGCAATCCTCAGTAATATTTGAGAAACCTTTCGCACGGGAGGTTGTAAGTCGCCACATCCCCATCCTCCCGCCCGCCCCCTTGCCTCCAACGCCGACGGGCTTACCGTCGCAAATGCAACTCCGCAACCGGGTTCACGGGCCTCTCCAATCCAGCCACCCGCCGGTGCAAGCCAAACGGCTTGATCAACACCAAAATCAAAATCCCAAAGAACACAAGGGAGATGGCTCCGTGCAGCGCCATGCACTCACGCCGGGTCATTTCGATCTTCTCCTCCTGGAACGCCCTGGCGCGAAATGTTACCCGCAAATCCAGGATGATCAGAATGACGACCAGGAGTAGTTTTCCGTGCAACCATGCCTCCCGAAGAACGTGTGTATCCTCCGAAATTAGCAGGATACCGGTAATGACCATGAGGGCCGCTCCGGGATGCGCAAGACCCTTCAAGAGTTTTGATTCCAGATGCGATAGGCTGGCGCGCACCTCCGGCGAAGTCTCTTCTGTATGAGACGCCAGGATGTGAGTCACGGCCAAAAGGCTTCCCAGCCAGAAAACCAAACCGATCACATGGAAAACCAGCGTCCAGGCTACCATTTCACCTCTCTAAGAGCAGTGGTTAGAGACTTCTCTCCTGCCACTGACCACTGTACTTGACGTCCCCGCCTCCATCTGGGAAAATGCTCTTACTTTTGGTGTGAGGAGAAACCGCTTGTCTGAATATTTCATTCCCCAAGGGGAAGTCGTCAAGAGCGAGCCCAAATCCATTGGAATTGAAACTCCGCGCAAGAAGCGGCCTAAGGAGCTGGCGGTTATCACTGAATGCTGCACCGGCTGCGCCGGCTCGCCTGCCTGCGTCCCCTATTGCCCCGTGGCCGACTGCATGTATTGGGTCCCTGACGAGGACCACCCTCCCTTCGGCCGGATCGAAGTCGATCCGGCGCTTTGCATCGGCTGCAAGAAGTGTGCCAGCAAAGGTCCCGATGGCAGCTTCCTGGACGGCTGCCCGTGGGACGCCATCGAGATGGTTCCCACCGAAGAGGTGGAAGGCATTCTCGGCCTCAAGTACACCGTCTGATTTCCCGCGCACCACTCAGCTTCTCCCTTTCGATTGGCGTTCGCGAATCGCGCGCGCCGTTGCCTGGGCCTGCACGCGCACGCGGTCCGACCTTCCGGGCGCACCGCTCGCCAATCGATCCACATCGCCAAGGTCTTCGGGCTGGCCCACCAGATAAAGCGCCCGCAGCGTCTCCACCACTTGGACCTCGTCCGGAGCGATCACCGCCACCCCGCCACCAAGTGCCACAAGGCCTCCCTCCGGGACCAAAAGCCTTTGAATTACGCCACCTACGGGAGACAGCACGTCCTGCTGCTGGTCGCTCCCTGCCGGGCGGATGCGGGCAACGATGGTTCCGTTGCGAACTTCATCCTGCTCCTTCATGCGGAATTTAATCACGCCCGCGGCCGGCGCGCCAAGGGTGAAAGGTTGCAACATGGAACGCAGTTCCGCATCGCCCGAGGCGTCGCCGAATCGCGCCAGGCCCAACGCCGCGTTGGCGCGAACCATCGGCGCGGGGTCCTGCAACATCTTCTGCAGCGCCTGGTGGAATTCCTCGGAGTGATTATCCTGACCCATCGCCCAGGCGGCTTCCAGGCGAAATTGCGATTCCTTGTTCCCGGCCAGTGCCAGCAATTGCGGATACCAGCGCCTGGCCCCCGCGTCGCCCGCGGCCATGCGGTCGGAAAGCTGCGACAGCGCGTGCTGAGTTTGGTGCGGCTGCGAGGTATCCGTCAAGTACTGCGTCATATCCCGGTCGGAGAGCTTCCGCCCAAACCACGTCTGGTACCAGAAGAGAAAGGTGATGAAGACGAGAAGAACCGGAACAATCAGGATAGCCGTGTTGCGCTGCGTCTTCACTCCTCCGGTTCCGCGCGCGGATGCAGCGTCCACTTCCGGTCTTGATGGCAAATCACTATCCCCCTGCACGCAATCTTCAACCTGCCTCTGAACGAAACTCCCCGCCGATTCTCCTCAGCAAATTCACATTATAAGAAATTGCCTCGATTGGCCATGAAAAATCCCGCATGCGAACCACGGGGGCATGTTACTGATCCGCCTCGTCGGTTGCTTGAATTCGCGGAAGCAGGCGAATGGGTCCAAGAAGTCCTGAGGGAAGCGCTTCAATCAGATTGTTTCCCTGGTCTACGAACCGTTCACCGTAACGCGCGGTAAGTTGTTTGCGATCCGGCAGCGGCCCGCCCGCCATTTCATTCACGGCGGTGTTGCCCACCACAATTCGCAATTCGTTTTCGCCCGGGCGGAGATAATCTGTCACGTCCAATTCGTAGGGCGGATGCCAAACCGCACCTGCCCGCCGGCCGTTCACGAAAACTTCCGCCGCCTCGCGCACCGGGCCATCGAGCGCAGCCTGATAATGCCCTTTGGGATTTTCCGGCAGGGCCGTCGGCTCGCCGAAGTTCAACACCGCGTGAATGCCCTTTTGGAGAAACGGGGGCGGAGCAAAAAATTTTTTCATGTAGGTCGCGCGTCCCGAGAAAAACTTTATTCCTTCGACTTCCGTCCAGGAACGCAGCGCGTCCATGGAGGTTTCTTCCTCCCTGCCTTCAAAAGTAACCTGCCATTCACGGCTCATGTCCAGCGGCTCAGGCAATTGCGCCGGTTTCAGCCCCGGCGGTTCGGGTGTCTTCCGATTGGTGAAAACCAACAAGCGCGAACCGTAAGGCTCAAGATCGAGTTTCAGCGCTGCACCTTGAGAGTCCGGCGCCGATTGCGCGGGAGTAACCTCGCCGGTAAACAAGTTCCACCATTCCGCGTGCTTGCCGCTGACGCGGAAAGTGGCCGTGGTCTGCAAGCGATGGTTCGACGTGTTGGCGAGGAAATAAATTTCCGCCGCGTCCGTGTGGCGATGGATGAAGCCTATTTCCTGCGAGCGGGGAGAAAATGCAACATCGGGAAGGTGGAGGCGAGTCAACTCGTTTTCGAGCGATTGATCTTCAGTTGGAACATAGTGCCCCGGCGCGGAGGGCTTGTTGAAGAGCTCGTCCACCTGCCGCGCGATTTCCGCCGTT
This sequence comes from Terriglobia bacterium, assembly GCA_030040515.1. Classification (GTDB taxonomy): domain Bacteria; phylum Acidobacteriota; class Terriglobia; order UBA7540; family UBA7540; genus Bog-366. The sequence continues at coordinate 3,231 of JASHTO010000365.1, read as the reverse complement.
TGCGATTCCTGATGGAAACCCGGCGCAAGGGAAGGCAGGCGGCGTGTGGCTACCAAAATCCCTCCGCTCTGGGCAAATTCCGCGAGCTTAGCCAGCGTCTCAGGCGTTGTGCGCTCGATTCCAGGCATAACCACAATCGGAAATTCCTGACTGCCAATCACCAATTTGCCGTTCCCCACGCGCGCGTTGTGCGCCAGGATTTCATCGTCGATGAAATCGAGACCGTAACCCGCCTCCAGCAGGCTGGGCAGAATATCGGGACCCAGTTGCTTCCAGATTGAGTCCCACAGATTCGTGTGGGCCGGTGTGAGCGCCGCCAGCGCGTCGTGCGTGGGCAGATACACCGCAATGTCATTCGCGGGCCGGCCCTGGCGCAGCATGAAGCTCGCGCGTTGCAAATAAAGCGCCAGATCCGGCATGGCGAACCACCAGGGATTGTGCGGATTCAGCGCCGTTGCCGCATAAAAGTGCCAGCCGGGCTCAGGAACGCCGGGCGGCGAGTACGGCCAGCCGTGGCCGACGATCTGGTTGATGCCCTCGAGGAAATACTGGTCGGCGTAGGCTTTGAAATCGAGCGGAGTGGCGCGAAACGAAAGCGTGTGAAGCCACGTCCAGGTTTCGGCGGAGGTTACAGGCACCCCATAAGCGTGCGACGCCGATGACGCCCAGCGCGATGCCGTGAAATGATTCCAGTGGCCGGCCTCGTCGCCTTGCTCGCCTTCCGGAAGGTCCACGAACCGGTAACTCGAAAGCTGCGCCGGCGGCGTGCCGTAGGCCTGCACTCGGGCCAGCACGCGATGCGCGTGGCACCACGCTTGAAACGGCTCGAGGAATTTTTCATTCAGCAATTCGCTAAGGGTTTGCGCCCAATCGTGACGGATGGCCGCGGTTTGAGCTCCGGCATTGTCGAATAGCGCGGGCAGGAGGGGCGTTAAATCGTAACCGCGGCGACGTTTGAATTCGTTCCGGAAATCCCCCGTCCAGTCCGCCCCATAAACTTCCAGGCTGTCGCAAAACATGGCCCGAATTTTTCCCTCGGCCGCTTGCTCCAGTGGCCCACCGACAGTGTCCAGGTGCTTTTCGATTGCGGCGCGGCTGTAGTGGTCCAGAACATTTCCTTCCGCGCCTACGGCGGCACGCTTAACTTGTTGCCCGGTCAGGCCGGCTACAAGAAACAGCAGAACGCGCGGACCCGCAGAAGAAGGCGGAATTTCGAAGGTCCCGTCCATTTGTGGAGCAATCTGCCGCGCTGTTTGTGAGTCATAGTGGCTCGCGTCCCCGGATGCCACAAACGCCGCAAGGAATCGCTGGCCCTCCTTCAGCGACGGACCGGCAATGGTCCGCGCACCTTCCGGAATGGGAATGCGGATGCAGGTCAAACCCTCAGCAGCGAGCTCCGGCGTGATTTGCGGCCCGCCGAAGGGCCAGCCGCTGCCCATGGTCATGTCCATGCGCAGGCTAAGCTGCGTCGCGGTGTGCGCGACGTCGCTGACGGCGTTTAGAAATTCCGGCGAGAGATAGCGAAAGTTCACCAGGCCTTTGATCGGGTCGTCGAGCGTAAGCGGATACACCGGCTGCACCTCAAATCCGCCGATGCCCGCGTCTTTCATTTCGTGCAATTCTTTTTCGAGTTCCTGGGTTGTAACCGCCGGGCCAAACCACCACCAGCGCACCATGATTTTTGAATCGTCAGGAGGATTTTGAAAGTCGCGTTGAAGGGTAGAGATGTCCGCGCTGCCCGGGGTTTGAGCAAATTTTGCCGGCGGTCCGCCGATTCCAAGAACCCCGATCCCTGTCAGGGTTAGCAGACCCAGGCCCGTGAGCCACGTAGGTTTTGGGTTTTGGAATTGCACGGCACCTTTACCATTTCCTGGCCTTGATCAATCGATTGGAATCCCCACGGCACCGGCTAAGCGCGCTTGAAATGCTTCCCAATCTTCACCCGAGCGAACCAGCAACGCGGTAACGTCAAACCATTCCGTTTGGCGAGATCCAAACTTTGTTTGGAGTCGTGAGCGAGGTCGATAAAGACGGCGCGCCCCGATGAGTTCTTCAGGGTCAAACGGTCGGGCTCCGATTTCACAACGAAATTCGCCACAATCGACTTGATGGTGGCAAAGGCTTCCTGCATCGCTTTCTTACCGATTTGAGTATTGTTGGAACCCTGCAACTGCGCGCCGAATGTCAGCAGCGGCAGCTCCCGCAGGTCGCGCTCGCTGAGCGTTGGAATCTGAGTCACGAGATTCGTCAGCGGGATTGCCATCGCCCGGCAGAAATCGGGGAGCTTCGCCGCCTGTTTTTGGTTGACCGTGCCCGTCTCCTCCATGCTTTTGAAGACGCTCAAATGCGTGGATCCTTTGTATACAGAGCGACATAAATTGTAGCGGCGCTCTGCGAGCGCCGCTACAGCCCACTTATGTCGTTCCGTATAGAAGGCCTTTTGCGAAGCACCAAGGAGCAGCCGGTAATATCCCACAAGCGACGGTTTTGCTTCGAGGACTATGGGCAGTGGGAAAACGTGTTCATCCCTAAGGCCGGCGGCGGCCAACGCTTTTTGGGTTTTGCTCGGAACGAACTCGCCGATCTGGGCCTTCACCATGGCAGGGTTGAGCGTTCCCAGGGCTTCGCTCGGAGCGTCAAGGAACCACATTTTCCGCGCCGCGACGAGCAGTTGATAAAAAGCGATTTGGCGGGTGGAAGTGGGCGGCTTAAGTGACGATTCGGGAGTATGTGGTGCTACTTCGGAACGTTTCGCAGCCTGCTTTTTGCTTTTCACGCGCAGTTCTACTCGCACTTGTTGGACTTGCGGAAGATCAGCCAATAGCAATGTTGCCGGCGCGAATGATGGGCGGTCTTCCACCTTGGGTCGACGATGGGCCCCTTGCGAATTTTGACGATGCAGTCGCGGGGCTGGAATCCGGCCGGCCTCGCGGCGAGAATAAAATCGACATGCGCCCATTGGTAGCGATGATGATGCACATAATCGGTAATCTTGCAGAGCAGAATCCCCTCATCCTTCAAAACTCGATAAGCCTCCTGAACGAAGGGCGGAAAGGTGTGGGAAAAGGAGTAGCCCATCTCCTTGGGAGAGCGAGGCCCTAAGCCAAATCGAGTGGTAAAATCCTTCTCCCGATCCTGCCCCTGGTTGGGAATATGCGGGGGATCGTATACAACCACATCAAACCAAGCGTCCCGGAAAGGCATTTGGGTGTTATCGGCAACGATGCTGGG
>JASHTO010000031.1 GCA_030040515.1 Terriglobia bacterium | reverse complement strand
TCCGGCAAACTTGTTCCAACTGTTCCAGCCCATGGGCGGAGTGAGCGCCAGGCCGTTGTCGGCAACATCGTGAAGCGCCGGAGGCTCGATCTTGGCGGGCGGCGCCATGGCGTCGGGCGTGCTCCGCTCTCCTTCCGCCTGCTCGATTGGGCGTTCGGGATAAATCACGTTCAGAGAAAGTTTCGTGCCGTCAAAAGTTCCGTCATACGTCACCTTCCGCTCCGGGTGCTGTGCCGAAAGCGAAACCTCGAGGTGCAATTTGCTCCCGCGCAGGCTGCCGTCAGTGATCGCGAACTTCCGGTTGCGGATGTACGCTTCTCCGGTGATTTCCTGGCCGGACTGCTTGAAGTCGAAGAACGTCTTCATCATGTTGCCGTCGCCCGTTGGGACATTTAAAACCCAGAAGCCGGAAACATCACTCTGCGCGGCGGCCGGAAGCGCGCCCGGCAGGAATGCCGAAATAAGTAGAGGGCCTAAGAAAATCCTGCTCGCCATTTTGCAGGCCGGTGAAAGGGCTGTGCGTCTCATCTTTTCCCCCAAATCGTCTGAGTAAGCTCTACGCGTGCGCCATTCTACCCCAGATTCGCGGGGATTTTACGGGCTTCTACGGACCAGGAGAGCGTTGGCAGAGAAAATTACATACGCCAGCTTCCTGTCGTAGCGGCGGTGGACATTTTTTGAAGCAAAACCTTTTTTCACTGTCATCCACACAGCAACTAAAGTTGCAGGAACTTCCTGAGCTTTGACAGTGCCGTAGTGTACGTCGAGGCATTCAATACCCCCAGCTACCTCGCGAGGCTTGAACAATGAATGGTCGCCAACTTGTGGAGTCGCAGCACCGACGTCGTTTTCAGATGGGTCGACCTGTGCTCTGGAGCCGCCGGATCGATGAGCAGGTCAGTGGGCAGAAGGTGCGCGGGAACCACGGATGAAATATAGGCGACCAGAACCTCAGGGACCAGGCCCACGGGGGCGGTAAGCAAGAGGACTGGATGGAGCTTCATTCCAGGAACGTTGCCAAAGGGAAGTTTTGCGAGGTAAATCTCACCCGGCTGCATTCAGGGGTTTGCCGTCGTTGAGGTTGTAAATGTCCTGCTGGGGATCACTCAATTCTTCCGACCATTCGGTCGATACGCCTTGCGTCCACGCCGCACCGGCGTCGTCTTCCTCCGGCAGCAATACGATTACCCGCACAGCACCTGTCGGAAAGCCCTCCGGCACTCGGGCGCTCAGCCGGTGTTGGTCATCGATTTTACCGAAAAGCTTGATGGCCTTCATATGCCCCGCCTGCGGCAAGTATAAAATATCAAGAGCTGGATGTACAACCGACTTGGGATGGGACTCGGGACACGGCTTCCGGAAATAACGGATGCCCAATTCGGGGCTCCGAATCGATATTCAAAATGATAGGGAGCGCAACCTGCTCGTAAGCTTCACGAGAACATCTTCAGGGCTCGTGGCCGCCTGAATTGCTTGATTCTTTCGGCACAGCATAAACAAGCTGCACGACGCCATCGGGAAAGTTAATCACGCTTCGCAGTTCGAGCGGCACCAGGCGGTGGCGGGGGTGAAGCAGCGGAATGCCCTCGCCGATCATTGTCGGAATCACATGGATTCGGAACTCATCGATCAAGCCCGCATCCAGAAACGAGGCGATGATTTGCCCTCCGCCCATCATCCAGATGTCTTCTCCCGGTTGGGAGCGCAGGCGGTGGGTGAATTCCTCCACCGGCTCGGTGACAAATTCCACTCCGGGGGGCGCGGACTCCGGCGGGTGGTGGGCGAACACGTAGTTCTTCACCCTGGGGTCGGTTCCTAAATTCCTGCCCTTTGACCTCGCCAACGCCTGGTCATAGGTCTTCTTCCCCCAGAGGACTGTATCGATGGAGCGAATGAATTGGCCGTAGCCGTAGTTACCCGGCGGGCGCGGCCGCTCCAGCCAGTCGTAGCTGCCGTCGAGGCGCGCGATGAACCCGTCTACGCTCGTCGCAATGTACACGATGATCTTGCGATGGTCCTTCATGGGCGCTCAATTATGCGTTTACCGAAGAGCCGCTCCCGCCTAGGCGGGACGGCACATGCCGCGCTAAAGCCCAGCTCTACAATGGCGCAACGAAAGGCACACCAGTAAACGCATTTCCGTTACGCAACACCAGGAGACCTAAGCCAGCAGCTTGCGAAAGGCCGCGAGGCAGAGCCGCACGGTCTCCAGCTCCGATAGATTACTTCCCTCCTGCTCGATCAGGTAGTACTCAATTCCCCCAACGCTTTCGGCGGCGGCGATGATCTTCTTCCAGGGGGCGATTCCTTCGCCGATCAGCACCTTGTAGCCCTTCTGCGGCGACCAATCCTTGATGTGCATTGAGCGGATCCGGCCGGGGTTGCTGTTGATCCAGGCCACAGGGTCGCTGCCCGCTGCCAGGCAAGAACCCGTATCCAGTTGCAGCATGATGCTCTTGTCCAGCTCCGCGGCGAGCAACTCCATGGGCTTTTTCCCGTCGATAGGCTTCCACTCCGCATCGTGATTGTGATAGCCGGCGTGAAAGCCCTGGGGTTTGAACGCTGCATTCGCCTGATTCAGGGTCTCCGCGACGCGCTTCCACCCGTCCAAGCCGCTTACCGCGCCGGGGTGGGCCAAAACGATGTAGCGAGTTCCCAGTACCCTGTTCAACTCCGTCGCCTTGTCCATGCCTTCCGGCGTAAACGACTTCAATTCGTTGTGGGTGGAATAGCAGCGGATGGCAAGTTCGTCCAATTCGGCGCGTACCCGCCGGGCGTAGTCGATGGTCCAGTCGTAGTAGGGAGCGTAGAACTCCACACACTGGTAACCCATCCGCGCAACGCTGCGGACGGTACCCATCAAGTCCTTCTTCAAATCGTCGCGAACCGAATAAAGCTCCAGCCCGACGGGAATTGAGCGCGGCGGTGTAGCCGCTGCCGCAAACGGAGCCGCCGCCATCGAACCGAGGAAGGCGCGGCGGCTGATCTGCCTCTTCATGATTCGCATACCATACCACAACTCGGCGGCAGCGGTGGATTTCGTCCCGCCGGAATTCTCTGTACGCTCAAATGCCCTCCCTTGACGGCTCAAGGCCAATCCAATTTGGCCGATAGGAAACATCAGGGGATTCAGAAGGATGTCGGACCTGCAAAACGCGGAAGCCTTTCGCGCCGCACTGGAGAGCCTCCAGGCGGGCGTGTGCATGGTCGATCAGGACCAGAGAATCACCTTTTGGAACGAAGGCGCGGAGCGGATTACCGGCTATCTGCGCCAGGACGTTTTGGGGCGGAAGTGCGGCGGAATCTTATCGGTGAAATTCTGCGAGGAGAGGGTGGGGTTGGGAGAGTGCTCGAGCCTGTTGGACGCCGCTTTGCGCGATGGCCAAACACGCGAGGTGCGTGCCTATCTTCATCACAAGTCCGGCTTCGCGGTGCCCATCAGCGCGCGCGCTGTGCCCATTCGGGATGCCCGCGGCCGCCTGATCGGCGCGGCGGAGAGTTTTGTCGAGCGGCCGTGGTCGTCGATGCAGCGCGCAGCGCAGTCGGACCTGGCAGTGGGCAGTGGCCTTGACGCGGTCACTCAGCTTCCCGACTACTCGATTTCGGAATCCTACCTCGAGGAGCGGCTCAAGTTTGCCGCTGAGCATTCCATGCCCTTCGGTCTGCTGTGCATTCAGTTGGACAATCTGGACGACCTGAGGGCGACACACGGCCGCGAAGCCGTTCAGGCTATCCTGAACGTCGTCGCGCACACGCTGCGCAACGCTCTTGATCCCGCAGAATTCGTCGGCCGCTGGGGGGAAGACCAATTCCTGGCCATCGTGGCGGGCTGGAGTGACAGCGAGGTTTCGACTGCCGCCGAACGACTGCGCAAGCTCGCCCAATCCTCGGAAATTGTCTGGTGGGGCGATCACGTTTCGGTTTCCGTCTCGGTGGGTGGATCGACTTTACGCCCCGGTGAGCCGGCCATGTCGCTTCTCGGTCGCACCGGAAGGGCGCTGCAACAGGCCGCTGCTCAAGGCGGCAACCGGGCCGCAGTGATTGGGGCTTCGGACTTCCAATCCAAGGAGAGATAAGCGGGTGTTCGCAATCATTGGAATCGTGGTGGTGTTCGGAGCCGTCATAGGCGGCTATCTCATGGAGCACGGCAATCTGCTGGTGCTGTTGCAGCCCGCCGAACTGCTCATTATCGGCGGAGCGGGCGTCGGCACGCTGCTGATCGCCAATCCTCTACACATTCTGAAACGCATTGCCACCGGCCTTCCCGCCATCCTCAGGGAATCCAAATTCAACAAAGCAATGTATAGTGACTCGCTCAAGATGATGTTTGAGCTCTTCAGCCGTGCCCGCCGCGACGGCTTGGTGGCGCTCGAAAGCGACACGGACGATCCTACGAAAAGCACGGTCTTTTCCAAGTATCCGGCCTTCCTGAAGGACCATCATCTCCTGCACTTTGTTTGCGACACCATGCGCCTGGTGGCCAGCAATGCCGTGGAAGCGTTTGAGCTCGACCAGATGGTGGAGTTGGATATGGATGTCCATCACCACAGCGCAACTCAACCGGTGGCGGCGCTCAGCACCATGGCGGACTCCCTGCCCGGACTCGGCATTGTGGCCGCAGTGCTGGGAGTGGTGGTCACCATGGGAGC
>JASHTO010000364.1 GCA_030040515.1 Terriglobia bacterium | reverse complement strand
TCCCGCCGGCATGGAAGTGGTGCTGCAATCGGAAAACGGCATGCTGGGAGTGGGTCCCTACCCGCGGCCCGAGGAAGTGGATGCCGACCTGATCAACGCCGGCAAGGAGACCATCACGCAGCTTCCCGGCTCGGCGTATTTTTCCAGCGCCGATTCGTTCGCCATGATTCGCGGCGGGCACATCGACCTGACGATTCTGGGCGCCATGGAAGTAGACGGCCAGGGGAGCCTCGCCAACTGGACCATCCCCGGTAAAATGGTGAAGGGCATGGGCGGCGGCATGGATCTGGTGGCCGGCGCCCGGCGTGTGGTGGTGGCCATGGAGCACGTCACCAAGGACGGCAAGCCCAAAATCATCGAGAAGTGCACCCTCCCCCTCACCGGCGAGCGCGTGGTCCACTGCATCATCACCGACCTTGCCGTGATCGACGTCACACCGCAGGGCCTGGTCCTGAAGGAACTTGTGCCGCAAATAAATTTTGAGGGAATTCAGAACCTGACGGGAGTAAAACTCCTCGCCCCTGCGCCGGCAAGACCCTACCAGGTTTAGACCCAGGGTGTCCCGCCTTGACAACACGGGAAAGCTTCTCTAGATTGGGACTCAGCATGAGTGCGACGATTCGTGACCAAATCATCGAGCAAGTCGACCGCTTGGACGATCCTCAGCGCCTGGAAGTCCTGAACTTCGTGCGGCGCCTCGCGGCTCCGCAGGGCACACCGGGGCAAAGCCTCCTGCACTTCGCGGGCTCCATCTCACCGGCGGATCTGGAGGCCATGTCGCAAGCCATCGAGGAAGGTTGCGAAAAGGTCGACCCGAATGGCTGGTAAGGTCCTTCTCGATACCAACATCGTCATCGCGCTGTTTTCCGGAGACAAGGCTGCCTCTCATCAAATCTCCAGCAGTGAGGTTCTTCTGCCCAGCATCGTACTGGGCGAGCTTTACTTCGGCGCGCGCAAGTCGGGCCAAATGGCGCCCAACCTTGACAGAATTGATCAACTCGCCGGGTCGGTGGTTGTTCTTAATTGCGATGCGGTTACCGCTCAGCACTTCGGCCAGATAAAGGAACGCCTCAGGTCGAAAGGCAATCCCATTCCGGACAATGACGTTTGGATTGACGCCGTGGCTCAACAATATGGTTTGCGGCTGGCCACTCGCGATAGACACTTTAATGAAGTGGACGGACTAGTGCTGGAGGTGTGGTAACTTCCAGATCTCCGCGTGCTGGCGTCCCTGTCCCGCAGACCCCGCCCGGGTGGTTAGTCTTCTGACGGTTTTTCGATGTGGTCAATGACCAGAACATCGACCGGCCCCTTCGCCGGTTGCAGTTTCAAGCCAAGCTGTTCCTGAAGGGCGGTGAATAGGGAGGGCCCGCCGGCTCCAGGGAGGGCCGCTCCGGGCGCAGAGGATTTGTTCCCGTCTTCCGCCGCAGCGCCGCCGGCTCCACCCATATCCGATGTCCAGTGCAGACGGAAGTTGTATTTCCCCCCCCAGTCCGGTCTTATCCACCACGTTACGACCTACCGAGCTCTCCAGGACTGCCGCCAAGTATGCCATGGTGCCCTCCTGAAACTGCATATACTGCTCTCCCCCCTCACTTCCCATTTTCATGCGGGGCTTTCCTCCCGGTCCTCCTGCAGCGGGATCATCAGCGGATGGCGTAGAGGCATCGTCTTTTGCCGGCTCGACCTTCGGTCCATTCTTGGCTACGATGAGTTCATACACCGGCTGATCTCTCGTCTCATGGTGGACGCTCAACTTGAATCGGTCGGCCAGAAGCTGCTGAAGCATCTGGCTCTTTATCAGGCCGGCCTGATCCTGACTAAGCTGCTTCAGTTGCTCGTCGAGAGATCTGTCTCCTTTTGCCTGAACATCGAAGCGGTCGAAGCTAATCCAGCTCGGCCCTCCAACAATCCAAGAGAGGTTAACGCGATAGGCGATTGTAATCAGGTTTTTCGCCGTAACTCCAGTCGCGTAAAACCTTCCATCAGTAGGCAAATTCGTGACCTTAAGAATCATGTCAGGGCCGGGATTAATGTGCTTGATGGAAGCCACTTCGAACCTTGCAGTGCTGGCCAACGGCGGGCCGACCGTGGATGGCGTGGGGTGCTGGGGCGCGCCTGCGGCGCTGCCCTGCCCAAACGCGATGGGTGCCCCACCAAATTCGAGGGGAACAGCAATGGTGGCCAACACAGCCGTAGCCAGGAATATCTTAGCTCCTCCTCGCGTCATGTATCGCATGCATGGAATCATTGTACGCGACATACACGAATTTCAGATCGCCGCTTTTAGTCTTTTCCGCGACGTGGTGGTGCACCCGCGCGGGAAGGGACCCCTCATCCGGTCCCGCCTTTGCGGGACCACCTTCTCCCCTTGGGAGAAGGAAAAAGTAATTTTGCGCTAAGGCGCAAGGATTCCCTCGTCCCTTGGCCACCTTCTCCCCTTGGGAGAAGGAAAATACAATTTCTGCGCTGTAGCGCAAAAAATACTTTCCCCTCTCGAAGAGGAGAGCAAAAGCGCTTGGAATGTGCCGCGCCCCCTAAGAATTTTTCCCTCTCCCAGGGGAGAGGGTCGCGGCCATGCGCCGCGGGGTGAGGGGTTACTTCCCGGCTTTCTCAGGGTATCGCAAGCTCAGGCGCAGAGCCCGAATGATCTACCGCCCGGCGCCGCCGGTCAGTGCTTTTCCTTGGTCTTGATATTGAGGGAAGCGACGTCGAGGGTGGAGTGGCTGTCCAGGGTGCCGGACACTCTCGCCTTAATTCGTTTGCTGATTTCGGTCTGCTTCAGCACATCGGCTGCCAGGGAGTTTCCCTGCGGATCAAATCTGAACACCTCGCCTTCCGAGGTTGCCAAAGCAAAATTTTGAGTTGAAGCGGTGGGGCCACACTGTTTGGCGGCGTTATCCACGCGGGCTACTTGCGCCAGGTGGTTCTGGTCCAGACCGCTATCATCCACGGGGGAATTCCCCACAGAGCCCTGACTTCCGCTCATTCCGCCGGCGGCATGGCCGGCCTGCGGCGCGCCCCCGAGAAAATTGGATCCGGGAGCATCAAGCCCGGGGCCGGCGTTCGCGCCTCCCTTTGGGGGTTGCAGCGCCTTCACCATGCAGCCGAAATCCACCAGGGTGCCGCTCCAGTGCTTTTCCTTGCCGCTGGGTTTGGCGTTGCCCGGAGCAGGGTTTTGCGGCGGAAAGGGGGATTCCCACCCGGCGCCGGCAACCGGCGAGCTTGCCACTCCGCCCCAGCAGCCGAGCAGTCCACCAGCGATCAGCGTCGCCACAAAAAGTTTCTTTTTCATAGCGGATACCTCAACCCGGAAAGAATTGAGATCGACGGAGGGCAAAGTCCAGCCCGAGAGAGATGGTAATGATCAGAGCCTGGCTAAATCTTATCGGGGGTGGAGACCAGTTCCGGTTGCGACAGCGCCAGACTCGAAAACCGCGCCGGTTGAGTGTAGCGATAGGACAAATGTTCGAGCATCACCAGTTCGGCGGGGGTCTGTATTTTTCCCAACACATAGTCCACGAACGCGCGATGCTGCTTCACCAGAATGGCTGCCCATCCCAGCATATCGCGGTTGATTCTCCACAGAACGCGGTGGGCGAAGAGCGGAACCACGATGGTCTCCAGCGCGCCAATGAGATAGGAATTCCCGCAATAGCTCCAAATGGTGCGATGAAACTCCAGATCCAGCGCCGCCGCCTCAATTTCCGGAAGGCTTTCGGAGTGCTTCATTTTCTCCACGAACGCTTCCAGAATTTCGCCGTCTCCGGGCGCAATTTTTGCCCGGCACAGGCGAAGCGCTTCGGCTTCGAGGATGAGGCGAAGACTGTTGATCTTCTGGATCTCTTCCTCGCTGAGGTTGACCACAAACTTGCCGCGCCGGGGAACGTCCACCACCAATCCGCGCTCCTGAAGCTGCTGGAGCGCCTCGCGAATCGGAATGCGGCTGACGCCCAGTTCCCGAGCGTACCTGCTTTCGTTCAACCGCTCGCCGGGTTTAAGCTTGCCGGAAAGAATGGCGTTGCTGAGCAATTGGACAACCTGGTCTTTTAACGTGCGCGTGTCCATGCCCTCGAGAATAAGCCTGCTGGTTGTTGCGGGAGACTCAGCCAGTGTGTTTGTCCTCCACCGCGAGTGTGGGGTAATGCCCCATGCCTGTTTGTACACTGTATTCCACGTGTAAGTCAATAGGTTTAAAAAATGTGTGCGAAAACGGTGGGTTAAGGTGAGGCGTTTAGCCCTTGACATTCCACTGCCGCATACTGTATACAGGCTTGGCCATGACGGGTTACCTATGGCAACGCAAAGTTCCGGGTGCAGGTAACCACCCCCGTGCTTTCGCACGACCCCCTCCTGCAACCAGGAGGGGAGCTTCGACGGGCTCCCGTCCTTAAATCAGGGGGGCGGTGCCACGAGGCGGGACCGGGTAGAGGCGAACAGGGGAAGCTCCGCTGGTCCCATTTCAGATCGGGAATCGGTCCGAATTCTGAGCCCATCGGACTCCCGGTAGCGCAGACTCCCGGAGAAGCCCCTGCCACTGCGGTTTCGACAGGAACGAAAGGATGTGAGCATGCTGCAAGCGCCCAAGCGAATCGGTCGGGCCGTTTTGCCGTTGACCTTAATGGCTGGCTTTCTGGTCACCTCAGCCTTTCATCTGACCCACCTCCAGGCCGCGCACGGTTCCGGGTCCGCGCCGGACACGGCAGGCATCCCTTCCAGCACCTGGCTTACCCTGGATTCCATCAAGCCCCGCGGAACCTTTTACGACGTTACCGTTCCCGACACGCTCGACTTGGAGGAGCGGGCGAAGCTGGCCATTAATGCTCTGATCGGAAACCTCGAGCCAGACAATTTTTATGCGGTGGACCAGGCGTTCATGTTCAACGTCAGTCATCCCTACGCCGACCCGAAGAGCCAGACGTGGAACATCAGCCCCAAAAACGCGCGCACCCTGCCCATGATGCGCGCCATGTGCGGCAGCGATTTCGGGCTGGAGACGGAATATGGCCTGATGCGCGCGTTGATGTCGCAAATCCGCGAAGACGGGAATATGTATTACCCCTTTGACGGCTCAGGTCCTCCGAAAGGGACCTCCTACCCGCAGGTGAGCGCCATCACGGTTTTTGCCATGCTGAATTGGCAGGCCAGGGATGGGA
>JASHTO010000363.1 GCA_030040515.1 Terriglobia bacterium | reverse complement strand
ATCGCCTCGTTGGTGATTTGTGCCACGCTCTACATCACCGTGGCGCTCGTCCTGACCGGTGTGCAACATTGGCAGACCTTGCGCAACGCCGCTCCGGTGGCCAATGCGCTGATCGCTTTGGGATTGCCGAATGTAATGAAGTGGGTAACCATCGGCGCACTCACGGGAATGATTAGCTCCATGTTGGTTTTTCAGTTGGGGCAGGCGCGTGTGTGGTTCGCCATGTCGCGCGACGGATTGCTGCCCGAGGTTTTCTCCAGGGTCCACGCACGCTTCCTCACCCCGCACATCAGCACCTGGGTTGCGGGCTTTGCAGTGGCGATTCCTGCCGGATTTTTCGACATCGGTACGCTCGCGGACCTCTCGAACATCGGCACGCTTTTCGCATTCGTTTTGGTTTCGCTCGGAGTTCTTATCCTGCGACGAACGCAGCCGGAGCGCCGCCGCTCGTTCCGCACACCCTGGGTCCCCGCGGTGCCGATTCTCTCCATCGTGTCGTGCATCATTCTGATGGCCAGCCTTCCCTTGGAAACCTGGGGGCGTTTCATCGTGTGGCTCATCATTGGTCTTTGCATTTATGCAGCCTATAGCCGGAAACACTCCGAATTCGGGAGTTCACCTCGCACGATGACCGATGCGGATGCGCTTTCACGGAGCGCCCATTTGGTGCGCTAGCGACCCGCGCGCTTCATTCTCACCCGAAAATGGAAATCGAAGATCTCCTCGACTCATACATCGCCCGTTTGCCGAAAGTCGAACTGCACCTTCACCTGGAAGGATCGGTGCGGCCCGAAACGCTGCTCGAACTAACTCAAGCCAGAAGCGGGCTGAGGCAGAGAGCCGAAGAGTGGATCGCCGCCCGGCGCGCGAGCAATTATCGCTACGGAAACTTTCGCGAATTCCTTGAGGCGTTTAAACTCGTTTCGTTACTGATCGAGACCCCACGCGACTATGCCCTCGTAACCACTCGGCTGATCGAATGGCTGGCGAGTCAAAACGTGCGATACGCAGAGATCATCTTTGCCGCCGGAGTGGTGCTCTGGAAGAAACAATCTGTTGATGAGATTTTTGACGCCGTATCGAACGCCGCGGAAGAAGCGGAGTCGCGCACGCGAGTGCGGGTAAAATGGATCTTCGACGCCATCCGGCATTTCGACGTGGAGCATGCGTGCGAGGTGTTGAATGCCGCGGCGCGGCTGCGTTCGCGGGGCGTCGTCGGTTTTGGGATTGGCGGTGACGAAGCGCGCGGGCCCGCCAAACTCTTCGTCGAGGTTTTTCAAGAGGCGCGCAACCTGGGGCTTCACGGTGTGGCGCACGCCGGCGAGGCCTGCGGGCCGGAGAGCATTCGCGACGCCGTTGAACTGCTGGGCGCCGAGCGCATCGGACACGGCCTAACCGTCCTGCAAAATCCCAACGTGGTTTCAATGCTCTGCGAGCGGCGAATTCCTCTGGAGGTTTGCCCCAGCAGCAACGTGTGCACGGGTCTAATTGCGCGATGGGAGGACCATCCGCTGCCGAAATTCCTGGATGCAGGATTGGCCGTTACCCTCAATTCGGATGATCCCGCAATGTTCGGAACAAGCCTTGAAGAGGAAATTCGGCGGGCCGCCCGATGCTTTGCGTTTCATCCCAAAACCTTGGCACAGTTGTGCCGAAATGCCATTCAGGCTTCATTCTTGAGCGCGGACGAGAAGCGGACATTGGAAATGGAGCTCGAAAATACCTGAAGGGCGAATGCGTAGCGCCGTCTGGCCGCCGCCTACTAGGGAGTTGCGCCCCCCGACTCGCGAAGAGTGTCGCGCAGGTGTTTGGTAAGCTCCGCGGAGAATGTTGCGACATTGACGCCATCATCCCTATACACCACGCGTCCCTGGCGATCGAAAATGATCAGTGTGGGGAGCGCTCTTACTTCGAGAAATTGATCCAGTCCTTGAGCATAGGCCACGGGAAGTGTCCATCCCTGCTGGCTGAGGAAGGCTGGGATGCCACTTCGGTCGGCATCCGTATTGAGCGAGAGGAAGGCGGCGTTTGATTCCCCACGAAAGTTCTCAGCCACTTTCTCGATGAGCTTGCCTTGCATGCGACAGGGTCCGCACCAGGTGGCCCAGAAATCAATCACCACGACCTTGCCGCGGTAGCCTGCCAAGGGGAGCGGCGTGCCATCAAGATTCTCCAGGACAAAATCAAAAGGGTCGTGGCGGCCAGCGTTCTGTGGGTTGTCGGCGGAAAGACGGTCGGCGAGTTGGGCGCTGAGTGCATCATATCGCGACAGCACAAGGCCGCCTAATCCCTTTTCGGAACCGTGCTGCTGCAAATACAAGCTCCCCAGCTTGCGGCGCACCTCCCGGCGACGCTCGGGGTCCGAGGTCCTGTCAGGAAAAGCGAACGCGGTGAGGTAATAATCCAAAGCGCGAGTCGAATCACCTTTCTGCAACTCAGAATCTCCCAGTTGTTCAGCGACACGAGAGGTGGGGTAAATCGCGTAACTTTTCTCATCATCGGCGACGGCTTCATCCAACTCGGCGGAATCTCGATAGAATCCCGCTCGCTGCGCATAGAGGGCCGCGATGCGCTCCGCCCATTGCTTCGGGGAATTATGGCTTACACCCGTGGCCGCAGCCCGATCGCGCTGACTTTCCGCAATCTTGATCAGGCGTGAAGAGTACTCAATGGCATGCTCGCGGCTGCCGGGGTCGTTGATTCGAGCCAGCGCGTCAATGACGGAAGTAAGGACTTGCGGGTCGTTGGGCGTAATCTCCAGCAGCATCTGTCCGTAATGCCCAACGACGTCGGGGGCGTTGGCATCCAGAGCATAAGTGCAGATGGTGCGCAGCACCACTTCGCGCCGCGAGGAATTGGGGAAGCGTGTGAGAAACGCATCCAGATTCTTGATGATGATTTGCGGGTTTCCCTCCGCCGAACGAAAAGCCTCGTCCAAGGCAGCCTGCTCTTCGATGTCGGTGGAGGTTTGCGTTGAAGGCGTCGCCGCGGGCGGGCTGGCGCCGGCTTGCACGGCGCGCAGGGAGATCCACCCTGTCGATCCTATGAGACATACGCTCAGCGCAAATGGCAATAGAACTCGTCGCCGCGGTTCGTTGCTGACATTCATCACACCTGACCCTCTCAAAACATGGACAAGGCTAATCTAGTGGGAAGACTCGCGACGGGTCAAGGCGATTTCCCTCCGGCGCTGGAAGGGCGGCTGCTATAATGCGGAATTTCCGGTGAAGCTGGGAGATTAAATGAAATCATCACCCATTCGCGCCATGTTGTTTGACGCCGGTAACACTCTGGTTTATCCGCGTCTGGATTTACGGGCTCGCGACCTGACCGAGCTGGGCTTCCCGGCACGCGTTGAGGATTTTCACGCCGCAGAGCGCGACGCCAAGAAGAAACTTGACGTGTGGTTGTGGCCGCAAATTCGCAAGGGTGAAGTTCCGCGAACGATCGACCATTACTACTGGGCTGAATATCTCGCGTCGCTGATGAACATCATTGGCGCTCCGGCCTCTGAGCACCCACGCTTGATTCGGCTCGTGGCCGATGGGTTCCGTGACATTCGGACGTGGTCGGTGGTGATGCCGGAGACGCCGGGCTATTTGGCGACACTCAAAGAACGGGGATGCTTTCTGGGCGTCATCTCGAATTCCGTCGGAACCATTGAAGATCAGTTGCGGAACGTAGGGCTGCGCGACTATTTTCAGGCGGTTTTAGACTCGGCGATCGTGGGCGTGGAAAAACCTCATCCGGAGATTTTTCAAATGGCTGTCGCCAAGGCGGAAGTACCGGCGGGCGAAGCCGTCTTTGTCGGTGACACTCACGCCACTGACGTGGGTGGCGCGCAACTTGCAGGTTTACACGGTGTGCTGATTGACCGTGTAGATGCCTACCCCGAGGCAGCGTGTCCGCG
>JASHTO010000362.1 GCA_030040515.1 Terriglobia bacterium | reverse complement strand
ATCCCGCGCCCATTTCCAGCATCTCTGGGGCGAGTGCGGCCCGGGCTTCCACCAGCGTCGCCGCGCCGTGCACGCCCAAACCCTCGAGTTGAGTTCCTTGTTCTGTCTGGGAAGGCATACCGTGACGGGCTTGCCCACCACCTGCGGCCCGTAGTTTCGCGACTGGACTTCCAGTTTTCGCCTCTTTTCCCACGACCGTTTCTCCGCCGCCACGCTCTTCGCCGTGGTGCGCCGCGCCGTCGTCGAAGCTCTCCCTCCCGACGCTTCTGTGCACGCCTGTCCGGATGATTCGCTGCTGCGCCGCTCCAGTCTGCACACTTCCGGAGTGGGGTGGCCCCGCGGTCCGCTCGACCCGCATTTTCAGAACAACTTTGTGCTCGCCCAACGCTTCCCGTAACCTCTCTCGCCCTGCCCACGGGCGAGGGAACCTCCCTGCTCATCCCGGTCGCTTTCCGTCACGCTCCCACTCCTCCTAAGCCCGGGAAAAAAGCCACCCCCGCCGAACAGAGCCATCGCGCCCAAGCGCGTGCCGTCCCCCTCAGCCAGCGCGCCTGCGAGCAGATCGGCGAACTGCGCGCCGAAAAGTCCACCGTGGCCGCGAAGCAGATGCTCAGCAGCATAAGGACCTGAAAATGTATGGAAACGGGACCATGTAATCACAGTTCACTCCCTGAACTTCGTTCAGTGTACTTAGATTGTGCCCTTGAACCGTGATAGCCACACGTTCACTCCTTGTCAAGGAGATATTTTCCCCCTCGTTCCGTCTTCGCCTCATTGTCCTTGCCCTCCCCCAGTTTTTGTAGTTCAAGGCGAGAAGGCGGGGAGCAATGCGACTCCGCGCCCCCGCGCTAGCCGCGAGAGAATTTGGCTTAATCGTTTTCGCGCCCGTTGCGCGCAGTGCGCGTCGGAGAGCACGTATAGAGCGAGGGAGAGAACGCTGAGCACCTTGGCCGTGCTGTGACGAGCGCAGCAGTGCGTCTGCTCGAAAACCGGCCGCAGGCTTTACGCCAGCGGATCCTGTCTCATCAGCAAGACGATCAGGTAGGCGAGCGTAAAGCCCATCAACAGCCGCAGCAAGCGTTCCGACTTCTGCACCTGGAGGTGTAATCCGCGCAGCCCCAGGTGACTTTTCCAGTCCCGGAAACAATGCTCGATTTGCATGCGCTGCCGATAGAGCCGGACGACCTCTTCCGTCGGCAACCAAGCTTCGGAGTCGGGCGGGACGACCAAAAACCAAGGCTCTTCGAACCTCCGCTCGCGATAGACGACGATATCGACAGGTTCGGCCTTCTGGCGGTGATAGAGCACGTGGCAATAGCGGATAGCTCGACCGCTGCGATGGGGCAGACGGCCCAAACTGAGGCGCTGCTGATGTCCCCGCACTCGGGCCTGCACGATCACCTTGCGGCGCGCCCGGATGAGAAAGGGTTGGCGGCTGTGGTTGAGGTCCTTGATCAACTCGACGCGAGCATAGCCGCGATCAAACACCAAAAGCAAACGCACGCCGGCGGGAGCGGATTCCTGTAACCAGTAAGGAGGTAACGTTCGATGGTATTCTGCGAGGGCGGGGCAAGCGTCTTCCAGGGGTACTCAAAATCCACCCACGCCACCGGTACCGCCCTTCAAAGGGGATGGCCGCAATTGTCCACTTGACACCGGCAATAACGGCTGCTACTTTGCACGTTCATTAAACTGAACGCTGGGGGTTCGTGCCGGAAAGATCAAGGGCCAGCGAGGGCTGAAATGCATGTCCATTTCTGCTTAGCCTAAACCTGAGTTGTGTACACCCCGACACTTCCTCCGCTGCGGACGGGAATTGGGACGCGGCCAACCTCGGTAGGCCAAGAGAGATTCGCGAGCTGAATGGTACCTGGCGCATTGCCTTTGAGCCCCAGAAGGCGGGGAAAAGTGCGAAGTGGTCCGCCAATTTTCCCTCTATCTCTGAGCCGATTCAAGTCCCCTCGGTCTGGGATAAGATTCGCCTGCACTGCTAAGGTGTGGGTTGGTACCAAACCCCCTTGTTAATTCCTGAGAGCGGAAGGAGAAGTCGGTGCGGATCGCTGTGCCCACAAGACGGGCTGGCGGTAAGGACCAGCACGCTAAAATGCTTCACGCCGTCTTATTATCGGCGATTTTACCCTGCACGTTGAAAATCTCGCGAAGGGAGACTTGGAATGACGAGCTTGGTGCCGTCCAAAACGCTGCCTGCGATCGCTGCGGCTACCCTCCAGCAGAGCACGAAGAGTTAAGAAATGCCCCATCGAGCTAATCGAACTTTTGTGGGATTCGGGTTTGGCCCCATTCAAGCCGGACTCTTCATCCATGAGGCATTCCGTTCGGGGAAATTCCATCGGTTGGTGGTCGCCGAAATCGATTCTCCCCGCGTGACGACGCTGCGCGAGGCCGGGGGGATGTATGCATTGAACATCGCCCACTTGGACCGGATCGAGAGCGTCCAGATTGGTCCCATTGAAATCTACGATCCGTCACGTGAACGGGACCGGTTGCGACTGATTGAAGCGGTGGCCGAAGCTGAAGAGATGGCCACTTCGGTCCCGAGCATTCAACAGTACGTTTCCGAGGGTCCCGCGAGTTTGCATCGGATTTTGGCAGAAGGGCTGCGGCGCAAGGCCGCCGCGAAGGGACCGCGCGCCGTCGTCTATGCGGCTGAAAACCACAACTTCGCCGCCGAGACGCTGGAATCCAGATTGTGCGAGGCAATCCCACTGTCCGAGCAACCGGCGCTGCGCTTGATCGTCAGAATCGTCAACACCGAGATCGGAAAGATCAGCGGCATTATCTCCGACCCTCAAGACATCGAGGTGCAGGGTTTGGCCCGAGTTACTCCGGCGGAGCAACGGGCGTTCCTGGTGGAGTCGTTTAACAGAATTCTGATTTCCAAGATCCGCTTTGAGGATGAACCCACCATGCCGTCTTTTGAGAGGGCTATCACGGTCTTCGAGGAGAAAGAGGATTTGGCCCCATTCAAGGCGGCAAAGATCTATGGGCACAATGCTGCGCATGCGCTCGCCGCTTACGTCGGTGCCGTGAGAGGTATCGAGCGCATGGCCGACCTCAAGCAATATCCGGACGTCATGGCTTTTGTTCGAAATGCCTTCGTAAGCGAGTCCGGAGCATCGTTGGTCCGAAAGTATTCCGGCGCCGATCCGCTTTTTACCTCCCAGGCGTTCCGGGCTCACGTCGACATTCTTCTCGGCAGGATGTTCAACCCCAATCTTTATGATGCAGTTCGAAGGGTGGGTCGTGACCCCGAGCGCAAGCTGGCTTGGGATGATCGCTTGGTCGGTACGATGCGATTAGCCCTCGGTGCCGGTGTCCAGCCGCGGCGTCATGCTTTTGGCGCAGCCGCTGCGCTCGCATTTGTCAATAGGTCCCTTACAAAAACCCCTGGAGCTGCTGTCCAAGAGCTAAAGCGCCTATGGAATAAGTCCTCGCCGAGCGAAGTTGAGCAACAGGCAGTGCTCAACCTCATCGAGGACGCAAGGCATCGGCTCGATTATTGGGTCAGCGCGGGATTTCCCGAACTCGAGAGCCTTTTTCAAGCTGTTCCCTAGTATTACTACGTTAAGTTAAACGATTTCGCTTGCCAATGACGCTGCCACAATACGCGCACCATCCCGTCCAGGTAAACAGGAGGCGCTGGATTTCACGACGCGTCTGGGGCAGGGTCCACCCAGAAGTTTTTTTTGCTGCGCAACACTTCCAAGGTAAGGAAGGCATGCGCCAGCATGAC
>JASHTO010000361.1 GCA_030040515.1 Terriglobia bacterium | reverse complement strand
AAAATCTACTCAAAAGAAAAACACGTCACGTAAAGACGCCAAGGCGCAAAGCAGGCAAAAGTCAGCGCTGCCCGGACAGCCCTCACCGCCCGCTTCGCAATCGCGTCCCAAAACTCACGAATATAGGCTGTTTTATCTAGCCTGTCGATTGTCCGCCCTTCAGGACGCGGTCCACCAGTCCGCCGGGTTTTACTACCCCATCCATGGATTGTCCTGCCATTGCGGCGGGCAGCGACCAGAGCATCATGTCCTGATAGTAATCGTGGCCGTAGACGGACTCACCTGTGTCCCTGTCGCCGCGCATGATGTTGGGGGCGTCCCAGGTGTAGCGCCACGTGCAGGTGATGTTGTGCCAGCAGCGACGCGCCAGGTCCAAACCGAACTCGCGCTGGCCCGCGTACATGTAGGTCATGGCGAGCATCAGGACTTCCGGTGGAAAATAGCTGTAGGTTCCATAACCGCCCACGGGCGCGGGGCTGCCGTCTGCGTGCGCGTAATTCACGGCGCCGGTTTTGCTCAGCGCCACGTTGCAGCGCGCGATGGTCGCGAGTGTCTGCTTCACTCGCTCGGGGCGGAACACCGGAGCGAGACTGTGAAAGTCCGCCACCCACTGGCCATCCATCTGGTAGCCGAAAACTAGGTCGGATTTCGTTCCCGTTTCGGGCTCCTAGAAATTCAGGTAGTAATTTCCCGCCCACATTTTGGTTTCCATGGAATTTATGCCCGCCTCGATCCACTCACGGCATTGGCGCGCGAAATCAGCATCGCCCACCTGCTCGGCCATCTTCTGCGCGATGCGCAATTCCGCCAGGTGCAGGCCGCCCACGTGCGCCACCATGCCGGACCATCCGGGCTTGCCGGCTTCAAACCACTCCGTGCCTTCGTTTCCTGTGGGCATGCTGATCACGCGGTCTCCGGGCGCGTATTCAGAGCGCAGGTTGATGGTGAAAATCGTGTTGCGCTTCACCGATTCGTAGAACTCATCAGCGAAACTTTTCTCGCGACCCCAGCAGAGGGCGTAGCGGTCAACCATCGCGGCGTAGCAAAGACCGTTGAGCGTCAATTGGTAGCCCCGTGTGGGAGTGTTCATGTTGAGCGGCGGTGTTGCTCCCGTAACGCCGCCGAAAATCCACGGCGCCGCGCCCTCGGGATACATGTACCCTTTGTATCCGCGCAGGGTGGAAAGCGCCAACTCCGGGAAAAAGTAGACCACCGGAATATTCCCGTAAAAGCTGCACGGAATGCACTCGATCTGCGGGCAGCCGCGCGGGCACTCGTCCATACCGAACAAACCGTCCTCGGGGCGCACCCAGTCGGGAAGCGGAGGCCCGCCCGCGGCCCACATACCGGTCTCGGTTATCAAGTGCAGATTGTTGATCAGCGCATCTTGCAGCCAGCCGGGAAGCGCGGGGTCGGAATAAATCACCTCCTGCCACGCCAGGGTTCGCTCGAGCAGCGAAGCGTGCCGTCGCGCCAGGAGCAGCGCTGCCGCACGCGCGCTGCGATAGCGCAGAGCGTACATGTGGGTAAATGTGCCACCCTGGTCCGAGGATGGATGCCCCCCGCCCTTCCATTGCGGACTGTGCCACGTCACCAGGAATCGGACCACGCGATCCACGCCCGCAGCGAGTTCGAAATCCACTGCCGCAGAGGAGCCGCCATGATTCAACGACGCCTCGGGAAGTTGTTGCGCAATTTTAGCCCACGCTTCGGCGTCCTTGCCGAGCTCGCCGCCCAACCGGACTTCATCTTCACCGATCACGCCCAGCACATAACTTGCGCGCGGCGCCATCAAGGGTGTGCTCGTCCATCCGCCGTTCACCAGCACGCCGGTCAAGTGTTCCGCCTCGCCCTCGAGCGATTGGCGGGAATATTGCTCCGCATCGGTTTCCTTGTGCGTCGGCCCGCTGAAGCTGAATGCCAATGTTCCATGCTGCGAGTCGCCGCTGGAATTTAGAAGATGAACTTCCAACACCATGCCGGGAAGCAGTGAGGCTTCAATATCACCGGGAATGAAAGGCGACCAGGCGCGAAGGCTCACGCGAACGGGAGCATCGGTTTCGAATTGGATGTCGGCAATCGGGTAGTGTCCCCAATAGTGAATTTCAGTGGGCACGCGAACGCTGTCAAATTGCAATTCCGAGTTGTAGCTCTCGATGGGAAGCACACCGTCGGTAGTTTGGTACTGCTTGATTTGCTTGGGATCGCAAAGCACCCAGGTGTGCCCGCCCACGCTGAGCCCAAGAAGCGGCAAGTTGAGAGGGCCGCGGCGTGGCACGTGGCTGTTGAAGATGGTGGAGTAGCCCCACAGGCCGCTGGTCTCAAGGTCGATGCAGCCGGTATCGATGCCGCCGAGCGGCATCCCGTTGGTCGCGGGCGAAGACTTGCGGTAAATCACGCCCGTGACAGGGTGCGAAAACCCCGCGGCGGGAAACTGCACCCACTCGGAGCCGGGGAGATTCGTGGGGAATAAATCTCCGGCGAGCGATTCCGCAGGAATCCGAAGAGCGGCCCAAGCTCGCGGGCCTGATCCTTTGGCCGCGGGAACGGAGACCAATCTCGAGAATCCCGCGAGGGAAATTAATGAATCGCACACGAATCTTCGCCGGTCCATGAGTCTGCTCCTTCGTCCTTGGAAAGGACCTGTAATCTACATCCGACCGCGTTCAGGCACAAGCCGGCGTGACGGCCTTTTGGCAATTCCTTTCTGATTTGTTGAAGCATCAAACCTGAATGGGAGGGTCGTGCCGCATATCCGGACAAAGTGGGTAAACCAAAAAAGTTCAAGCAAGAGTAACGCAGAACATTGTAAAATCGTCTATTACAACCTTGGGGGAGATTCGGGGTGCGGAAGGTAAGTTCTTTCCTTTTAACAATATTGGCGTGGTTTCTGTTTGCGGGCGGTCCCGTAGGAATGGGAGCCCCCGCGCAGAATGCCTCCGCCTCCTCGGTGGCAAAGGCTGTAGGGGACGTTAAGGAAATCCAGCCGGGCCATTTGACCCTCCATACGGACAAAGGTGACGTGCCGGTGGTGCTCCCCGACAACGTCAGGGTTCTGCGCGGGTCTAAGGATTTAAAGACCACGACCCCCATCACCGTTGGGGATATCGCGGTGGGTGACCGGGCAGTGGTTCTTGGCCGCCTCGGCGATGACCAGCAAACTATTCAAGCCCTGCGCGTCGTGGTGATGACGCGAGAAGAGATTTCCGACGTTCACGAAGCCGAGGTGAAGGATTGGCAGACGCGCGGAATTGAAGGCGTGGTGAAGAGCGAGGACCCCGCAAAACTGGAATTAACTATCGCCGTCCCCAACCACCCGCCGACGCCGGGAAATTTGACGCACCCGGTTATCCTCACCACCACCGCGAAAACCCAATTCCTGCGGTATGCACCAAATTCCATACAATTCTCTGACGCTCAGCCCAGCAACTTTGCGGGGATCAACGTCGGAGACCAGTTGCGCGCCCTGGGCACGGCGAGTGATGACAAAAGTCAGTACGCCGCGGAAAAAATCGTTTCCGGAACGTTCCACAATATCGGCGCCACGGTCATTTCGGTGGATGCCCAAGCCAACAGTTTGACCGTAAAAAATCTTTCGACGAATAAGCCCATCCTGGTTCATGCCAATGCCGATTGCAAAATGCACCAGCTCCCTGAATATATGGCACAGATGATCGCCGGGCTCAGCACGGGGACGACGCTGGCAAGGTCCGGAGGCGGCCCTCCCACGGGCGGCGGCAACGGCCAAGGCATGCGGGGCGGGGGCGGAGGAATGCGCGGCAACTTCAGCCAGGCACTCGAACGATTACCGGCTATCAAGCTTTCTGATCTTACTCGTGGTGAACCCGTAGTCATTTTCAGTTCTGAGGGGACTAATCCTTCGGAAGTAACGGCCATTTATATCCTTACCGGTGTGGAACCCATTCTCGCCGCGCAGCCCAAGGGCGGCGGTGACGTAAATCTGGGGAGCTGGAATCTGAGCTCCGGAGGCGGTGGTGACACCGGTGGAGGAGGACCGTAGTTTTCCCCTTAAAGGCAAGTTAGGCGAGATTATTGCAAGGAACTCGGGGGCGATCCGCAACCTCTCGCTACTGAAAATACTCCGGCACATTTCCGCGCTAATCGCTCTCGAGGAGAAAATCGAACTTGTCACAACACGTACGCATGTTGTTCTACGTAATCCTGTTTTCATTTCTTTTCCTGCCCGCTTCAATCTTCGCCCAGGCTTCCCGCGCGCCAATCGCCGGCGGAAATTTGCGCGGTCAGGTGCTTGATCCTTCCGGTGCGGCCATTCCCGGCCTGACCGTTTCATTGACCGGACCCGGCGGAACGACGCTGAACGCCCAAACCGACGCGCAAGGCAAGTACATCTTTCGCAATCTCGCTCCGGGCGCCTATACACTCACCATCAGCCTGAAGGGTTTTGAGAATTTTGTGAAGCCCGTCAGCATTGCTCGCGGCCAGTCGCAGACCGCGAATGCCCAACTGGCGGTGGCGGTGGAGAAGCAGCAGATTACGGTAACCGAGGAGAATGAGAATAAGGTCAGCGTGAACCCCGAGGAAAACGCCAGCCAGTTGGTAATCTCCGGGAAGGATCTGGAATCGCTCTCGGACGATCCCGATGAGTTGCAGTCCGAACTGGAAGCTTTGGCCGGACCCTCCGCCGGCCCCAACGGCGGCCAGATCTACATCGACGGATTTACCGGCGGCCAATTACCTCCCAAGTCGTCCATTCGCGAGGTTCGCATCAATCAGAACCCCTTCTCCGCGGAGTACGACACCCTCGGATACGGAAGAATTGAGATCCTCACCAAGCCAGGCACGGATAAATTCCACGGCCAAGTCTTCGTAGACGGCAACGATGCGGCGTTCAACACCCGAAATCCCTACGCCACGGAAATTCCCGGCTATCATTCTGAGTTATACAGCGGAAATGTGGGCGGGCCGCTCAACAAAAAGACCTCATTCTTCTTTGACGCTCAGCGTCGCGACATTGAAGACGAGGGAATTGTAAACGCCATTACCCTGGACGAGAATTTCAACCAGACGACGACTATCCAATCGGTGCCCACGCCGAGGGTGCAGACGGAACTCAGCCCGCGGATCGACACGCAATTTGGGAACAACAACACCTTCAGCTTCCGCTATCATCTTTGGGATAACAGCGAAACGGACCCAACCGTAGGCGGGTTCACGCTCCCCTCCGAGGGTTACAACACCAGTGAACGTTATCAGAGCTTTCAGTTTAGCGACGCGCAGGTGATCAGCCCGAAGGCCGTAACGGAGCTTCGCTTCCGATTCTATCGCGACGCTTCCCAGGCGATTCCCAACAGCTCATTGGCTGCGATCTCCGTCGCGGGGGCCTTCAACGGCGGAGGTTACGGCGGGGGAAACAGCTATACCGTTGAAGATTCCTACGAGCTTCAGGATTACACCTCGGTCACTTTGAAAAAGAATTTCTTGAAGTTCGGACTCAGGCTCCGCGACGACCCGGAATCCTCCACCTCGACTTCTGACTTCGGCGGCTCGTTTACGTTTCCCTCGATCGCGGCCTACCAGATTACCGAGCAGGGCTTGCAAGCCGGCTTGACTCCCGCGCAGATTCAAGCCAATGGCGGCGGAGCGAGCCTGTTCTCACTCACCGTCGGAAATCCCCTCGCCACGGTGGGCTACTTCGATTTTGAGCCCTATGTGGAAGACGATTGG
Organism: Terriglobia bacterium; assembly: GCA_030040515.1. Taxonomy (GTDB): domain Bacteria; phylum Acidobacteriota; class Terriglobia; order UBA7540; family UBA7540; genus Bog-366. The sequence continues at coordinate 134 of JASHTO010000361.1, read as the reverse complement.
AAGCCGCGCTCCAATTTGACCCTGAGCGGCGGCGTGCGGCTCGAAACCCAGGATCACATTCGGGATCATGCCGATTTCGCGCCGCGCCTGGACTTCGCCTGGGGCCTGGGGAATGGAAGATCCACCAAGACCGT
>JASHTO010000360.1 GCA_030040515.1 Terriglobia bacterium | reverse complement strand
CGAGAATCGCCTCGCTCTCGCCAACTTCGCCGGAGCCGCCGCCGGAGGCTTCGTCGGTGAACTCTACTTGCCCGCGCCCTACAACAGTCTCCATTACGCGGGAATCCACACGGCCGAAATGTTTGCCACCCTCGCCGGCCAAAACGCGCTGCGCGAATTCGCCCCCGACATTGACACCCTTACGCGAAAACTCCATCTGCCCTTCCCCAGAATCCCCATCCCGGGATGGTGGGTGCCGCGCAAGAATTAAGGAGAATCGACCGACCGAGACGCGACAAGCGGCCACTGAGAATTTCAGAATCAGGTGACGGCTGAATTTGGTAGCGCGGACGTCCTCACCTGCGTCCCGAACGCATCCGTCGGCTGACGGACGTAGCTACCACTGGGGGAGCTGGAAGCTCGTTTCGGGCTCACTTTGAATGAGCTATCCGGCAGGTTATAATGGCCCACGGGTTACTTACCAAGGGACATTCCAGCTTCGGGAGGCAGTCAAATGGCGCAGACCTCAGCTAACACGACGCGACTCGATCCCTATAAGAATTTCAAATTCAGGCTTTGGGACGGCCAGCAGACGTATTCGGGAAGCATGTTGACCGGCCTCCGCGCCTCGGGCGGAGTGGTGCAGTACCGGTCGGGCGGGGACCCTTCCACCTCCCAAAAATCGCCCGGCCGCAACAAATTCGACGCGGTCACCCTTAACCGGGGAATAACCACGGACCCATCGTTCGCGAACTGGGCAAGCTCGGTCTGGAATTACGGGTCGTCGCTGGGCGGCGAGGTGTCGCTTGCCAATTTCCGCAAGGACGTCTATCTGGAGTTCATAAACGAGGCAGGACAATCGGTGGTTAAACACAAAATCTCCAACGGATGGGTGTTCGAGCAGCAGCTTCTTCATAATCCACAGTTTCTTCAACACAACTTGAGCCAGCAACCCGGCCTGAGTATCCAGGAGAAGCTGGCGGCGATCTTTCAGGATTCCCTGGATAGGTCAAATCGAGGCGCGTAAGAGGCTGCGGCACTCGTCGGAAGCATTCGAGCGCAGCACTTCTTCATGCTTTCCATGTCCCCTCAATCGTTAGTTTCACGCGGTAGTGGGCCAGTTTGAATTCTGTAGGGGCAGGGCTTGTCCCTGCCCTTCAATCCAGGGCACCCACAAGGGGTGCCCCTACTTCGGTATTTCAAACTGACCCACCACCTCGGCGGCAAAGCATTCCCAACCGCGAGGCGCTTCATGACCGTCAAAGTCTTTCGTTGATTCCGACATTTAAAAGATCGCAGGCATCCAAATTGTAAATCCCTTCCTTTGATTCGCGCCTGACTGGCAGGATATACTGACGGTCGACCATGGCGGAATCCACTACCGTTCAACGATTTCCCAAACACTTTGACGGAAAGCGCTTCTACAACCCCGACGCACCGCAGGCTCCGGGGGTTCTGAAGATTATCCGCTGGAAGCTGACCAGCCGGCCCAAGCCGTCGCCGCGCTTCGTTCACGATGTTGAGCAATCAATCCCGCCGCGCCGCGTGGAGAGCGATGATCTGCGGGTCACTTTGGTGAATCACTCCACCGTGCTCCTTCAACAGCGGAGGGCGAATATCCTGACCGACCCGATCTGGTCCGAGCGGGCCAGCCCCATCTCCTGGATCGGTCCGCGGCGGCGGAGAATCCCGGGCGTGGCGCTGGAAGATCTGCCGCCCATCGACGCCGTACTGATCAGCCACAATCATTTTGACCATTTGGACCTTTCAACACTCAAGCGATTGATGGCTCGCGGCGATACAAGCTTCATTGTTCCCACCGGCGTGGCCGCGCTACTGCGCTCGCACAATATCGGGCCGGTGTACGAGCTGGATTGGGACGAGTCGTCCGTGCATCCCGGCTTCACAATTCATTCCGTTCCGGCGCTGCACTTTTCGCGCCGCGGCTTGTTCGACACCAGCCGGAGTCTTTGGTGCGGATACGTGATCGAATGCCAGGCTCGCTTCGTGTTCTTCGCGGGCGACACGGCCTTTGGAGCTCACTTTGCCCAGATTCGCGATGCCTTCGGGCCCATGCGCATGGCGCTGCTGCCCATTGGGTCGTATGAACCTCGCTGGTTCATGTCGGCGGTGCACATGTCGCCGGAGGAAGCGGTTCGCGCGCACGAGATTCTCAGCGCCCGCACCAGCATTGCCATTCATCACGGAACCTTCCGGCTTGCCGACGAAGCGCTCGATACTCCGCAGAAGCAGCTTTTTGGGTGCGAGCCGCAGGGGCAGTTCATCGTGCTGAACAACGGGCAATCCACCAACCTGACATGACCCTGTCGATTGACCACCACACGCTGGCGCTGCTCAGCATCGTGGGAAGCTCGCTGGACGTGCTCGGCGCGATCTATCTCGCTTACGATCTGCTGGGCGGCGAGCATGGGCCGCTGCGGACGCTCACGCGCGGCGTCACCTACGGCGTGCTCTTTGGAGTGGCCTTCGGCATCGTGCTGGGTCCGGTGTTCGGCCTGGCCACCGGCATTGGCCACGGCCTGACGCTCGCCTGGGAATTTTCGCGTGCCTCGAAACACCAGCCCAAGCCGGCATGGTGGGAAGACGCGGCGATGAGCGCGATTCGCGGGGCGTCGTTCGCAGTGGGTGGCGGATACTTATTTGGTGCGACCTTTGGTTTGATCTTCGGCGCGCTCAGCACGGTGGGGCAAATCGTCGCCTACCGGTTCGGCATCCGGCCGACGCTCGATTATCAACCGGTGGCGCGGCCGCGTTTGACCCGAAAACACGCACTCGCCGCTTTGAATCGCACCAT
>JASHTO010000359.1 GCA_030040515.1 Terriglobia bacterium | reverse complement strand
TATGTCGCCGAAGACCCCGACGCGTTTGTCTCCGTAACCGACCTGCGCAGAATTTTCCTGGCCTTCGGCGCGATTCCCACTTATCCCATTCTGGGCAACCCCATTTTGGACGGCGAGAAAAACGTCGAAGCGCTTTTGGATCATCTCGAATCGCGGGGATTTTACGCTGTGGAAGTCATCCCAGTCCGCAACACGCGCGAACGGCTGCACGAAATTGTCTCGGCGGCGCAAAAGCGCTGGTGGCCGGTGTTCAATGGAACCGAGCACAACACGCCGGAGACAAGGCCCATGCTCGACCCGTTTGCGCTCGACCCGGAATTCGAACCGTGGTTCCGGGCTAGCGCCGCGCTGATGCTCGGGCACCAGAAACTCGTGGCGCAGGGCCGGCCGGGATTTGTGGATTCGCAGGGCCGGCCGACGATTGCGGACGCGAAGGTGCGGTTCGAGAAATTCAGCACGGCGGGGGAATGATATTTCTGCTCGATGAGCGCCGGCGACGGTCATAGACCGCCGCTACAGTGCGCCCGTGGTGCGAAATCGGACACAAATTGTGTTGCAAATCTTGCGAGCTTAGTCAAACATAGTCGATTTGGTTTCAGCGATTTATTCTCACCAATGGAGAGAGGAGAAGAAAGTGGCAAAGAAGGCACTTCCGATTGCACCAGCGAAAGGCAAGTTGGGGGTTTTGACCGTCGGGATGGGCGCCGTCACGACGACGATGATTGCAGGCGTGGAGGCGGTCCGCAAAAAGCTCGCGCTTCCCGTGGGCTCACTCACCCAGATGGGAACCATCCGACTCGGTAAGCGCACGGACAAACGCGTGCCCAAGATTAAGGACTTTGTCCCCCTGGCGGACCTAAAAGATATCGTCTTCGGCGGATGGGATCTTTTTACAGACAACACCTACGTAGCGGCAAAAAAAGCCGGAGTTCTGGGCAAGGAGCATACCGAAAAGCTCCGGGGATTTCTGAAAGACATTGAGCCAATGCCCGCGGCATTTGAACAGAAGTGGGTGAAGAATCTTCACCCCAACAACGTGAAATCCGGCAGCACCAAGATGGACCTTGCCGAGCAGGTGATGGCCGACATCGAGAAATTCAAGAAGCACTCGCGCGCCGACCGCTTGGTGATGATCTGGGCCGCCTCGACGGAAGTCTACACGGAGCCGCAGCCGGTTCACGACACCATCGAAACTTTTGAGCGCGGCCTGAAGAACAACAGCCCGGATATTTCCCCCAGCATGATTTACGCCTACGCGGCGCTGAAGCTGGGCGTGCCGTTTGCCAACGGCGCTCCGCACATGACTGTGGATATGCCCGCGCTCGCCAATTACGCCATCAAGAAAAAGGTCCCGGTCTGCGGAAAAGACTTCAAGTCCGGCCAGACGTTCATGAAGACGCTCCTCGCGCCGGGAATCAAAGCCGAACTGCTGGGCGTGACGGGATGGTATTCGACCAACATTCTCGGCAACCGCGACGGCGAAGTGCTGGACGATCCCGACAATTTCCGGAGCAAGGAAGTCACCAAGGCTTCCGTGCTGGAATACATTTTCCAGCCGGACGTTTATCCCGAGCTCTACAAAAACTATTACCATAAAGTGCGGATCAACTATTATCCGCCACGCGGCGACAACAAGGAGAGCTGGGACAACATTGATATCTTCGGTTGGCTTGGCTATCCGATGCAGATCAAGGTGAACGGCCTATATCGCGATTCCATTCTGGCCGCGCCGATGGCCCTTGACCTGGTGCTCTTTATGGACCTCGCCCAGCGCACGCCGGCTCTTGCCAAAATGGGCATTCAAGAGTGGCTGTCGTTCTATTTCAAGAGCCCCATGTGCCACGCAAGCCTGTATCCAGAGCACGACGTTTTCATCCAGCTCATGAAGCTGAAGAACACGCTGCGCCATCTGCGTGGAGAGGAATTGATTACCCACCTGGGTCTGGAGTATTACGACTAATGCCCACAGAACCCCGACTGAAGCGGTTGTTTACACCCCAAGGAAAATGCCTGCAAATCGCGCTGGATCACGGTTTCGCCAACGATCCCGCCACGCTCGTGGGCATGGAAAACCTGAAGGGAGTGGTGGAAACAGTCGCCGCCGGCAATCCCGACGGCATCATCCTGACCCTCGGTCAGGCCCACTGGCTTCAGGACCTGGCGCAGAAGCCCAAACCCGCGCTCGTGGTGCGGGCCGACGTGACGAATGTCTACCACTTGCCAACACCGAAGCAGGTGTTCTGCAAATACATTGACGAAGCGGTGGAACAGGCCGTGGCGCTGGATGCCGCGGCCATCGTCATCAACCTGTTCTGGCTGGAGGACCACCCGGACCTGCACCGGCACTGCGTGGAAAACGCCGTACTCTTCAAGGCTCGGTGCGAGCGGTACGGCATGCCGCTCATGATTGAACCCATGGTGCTGATTCCGACTCAAGGCACTGAATTCAAGAATACCGCCGACATCGGCCAAACCATGGCACTGGCGCGCCTGGCCGTGGAATTAGGCGCGGACATCGTGAAGGCCGACATTGACGACAACATTCAGGAGTACCATCGCGTCGTGGAAGCCGCGCTTCCCCGCCCCATGCTGCCGCGCGGAGGCTCGCGGGTGCCCGACCTGCAAATCCTCACGCGTA
>JASHTO010000358.1 GCA_030040515.1 Terriglobia bacterium | reverse complement strand
TCTACCCGGTTGATTTTCCTGGCTGGGCAGCCATCTTTAGCGAAGACGGCGATACCGTCAACTGGCCTGTGGTACAGTTCTGGGACAGCGGACCGGCCTTCCTATTCCCTGCCCTCTGGGGTAAGGAGTGTCACGAAGCAGGTTGTTCGATTTGGTCCGGGAATTATGAATCAGAAGCTGATTTGCCGGTGGCGCAGAGAGGCTTTTCGTCCGGCATGGCAAGAGAAAACTGCGGACGCCGGGGAGCCTGGCGCGCCAGACTGCCATTGTCACTTCGAGAGGTCAGACAGGCAGACCACCTACATCTTCAAGTTTTACTTTAAGACCTTCCCGGCCACAACCGGCGGCTAATGGGGTTTAGTTTTGTCCGACGTGGAAGCGGCTTTCTGCCCGATCACCCTGAGCAGATCCTCTGCCGAGCGGTTTCCCGGGTTGGCAACAAGTTCAGCGACAATCTCCTGCTTCGCCTCGTCATGCCTTCCCTCCGCTTCGAGCGCCAAGGCCAGGCCCAGGCGGTAGTTCTTACCTCCAGGATTGACCATGATGGCCGCGCGCAGCGACTCCTCGGCCTCCCTGGCTCGGCCCATACGCAGCAGCGCCATTCCCAGGGTGGCCAGCGCGTCGCTGTCGGTGGGCATCAGGTTACACGCGTGCAAAAGATATCGAACAGCTTCGGGATAATTCCCTTCCTTGTATTGAAGCATTCCCATGCCGTTGACGGCGGGCCAATAATCCGGGTCGGCCGCCAGCGCCTGCCGATAGAGTTCCGCGGCCGGGACGTTATTCCCGTTGAACCGCAGGATGTCTCCCATTGCGGAAGTGGCGCAGACGTTGTGCGGCGCGATGAGATGTGCCCGCATCCGCAAGGTCATTTCATCCGTCCAGAAAAGGCTCTGTCGAACTGTCGCCAATCCCAGCAGCCCGAAGAACCCAAGGGCAGCCGGCAGGACGAAACCAGGCCGGCGGCAGGATTTCGGCAAGGCCTCCAGCGCCTGCCGCCATCCCATTGCCGCGAGAATGCAGAAGCCCACGGAGGGAAGATAGAGATAACGGTCATGCACAATCTCGTGCTTCGGGAGGTAGCGAAGGTTGAGGACCGGCAGAAGCGTGAGCACCATCCATAGAAATGCAAAGGCCATTGCCCGGGCGTCTTCCGGCCGCGACCGCCGAGTGTGCCGATACCAGAAGACGCACAGCGCGAATACCCCTGCCAGCAGCAGGATGGGCCAGCCGAAATTGTGCCCTCCCGGCTTCGACACATAAAAAGTGTCGTAGTAGCAGCTCAAGCCCACCGGCCAAATCAGCAGGCGGAGGTACAACACCAGCACCGCTGGCACGCTCAGCAACGCTTCCGGCAGGGTCATGGGGTGAAGAATGTAGGAGAAGACCTTCATCGCCTGAACGCGCAACGCGACGTAGGCGATAACCACGGCAAGGTAAGGAGCGCCCGCAAGCAATGCTGACTTGCTGCGCGCAAAGGGGTTCATGGCGCCTCCGTTCGCTACAGTGATCGCCCCGTCGCGCGGCCAAGAAATCCAGGCCAGCATACCGATCAAGATGGGAAGCGCCATGGTGCTTTCCTTCGAGAGCAGCGCGGCAGCGGCGAACACCAGGGAAGCAACACGCCACCAGTTATTCCGCTGCGGCCTGCGGCTGCGCCACCAGGCAAGCACCGCCGCGATCATGCACAGGGTGGAGAGCGGTTGATCGGCCCAGGAGGCTTCGGCGATGGTCTCCACGTGAACCGGGTGAAGCCCAAAAAGCAGCCCGGCCGCCGTGGCCGTCCACCGGTTGCCGGTAAGCAGGAGTGCAAGGCGAAAAACCAGCCAGGCCGCTGCCACGTGCGCAGTTACGATGGTCAGGTGCCAACCCCAGGGGTGAAGGCCAAAAAGCTGGTAGTTCAGGCGCAGCCACATCAGGAGCAGCGGCCGGTAGCTGTTGGCTCTGGAAGTCGGAAAGACGAAACTCCAGATGTGGCCGCCGAAGTATACGGGAAGAAATCGCCAGGAGCGGAGCGAGTAGTTGCTGATCACCAGATAAGCGTCGTCGTAGATATAGCCAAACCGCAGAGTGGCGGCATAAGCCAGGAATGTCGACGCGACGACAATCCCCGCCGGCCCCAAGCGCCGCCACGCTGCGGGTTTCGGCAGAGCAGAGTTTCCTGCCGGAGCGGAGCCTTCAGAATCCTGGTTGGCGGTCATTATGGCCGTCCATCAAGCCGGAAATCTCATTCAAAAATCATCCCAAGGGTTATTGTGCTACAGACGGTAATTAAAGTGTTACTTTAAGTCAGGCGGCGCTTCCCGTGGCGTGGGATTTTCGAGAGCAGGGCTGGGCGAGGGCTCCATCCTCTGCTCAAGATCTCTGAGCATCTGTTTCGCCTGCCAGTTCGAAGGGTCGCCGGCAATTTCCGTTTCCATCTCCTGCCGGGCCTCGCGCTGCCGGCCCTCCGCCTCCAGAACCTCGCTCAGCGCCAGGTGGTAATTCCTTCCCTGTGGATGCATCAGCAGCGCGAAGCGAACCGCGCCCTCCGCCTCTTTCAGCTTGCCGAGCCGCAGCAAAGTCATTCCCAGATAGGCGAATTGGTCGCCGTCGGTGGGATCAAGGGAGCAGGCGCGAACAAAATAGCGCGCCGCTTCCTGATATTCTTCGCGCCCGAAGTAGATATACCCCACGTTGACGGTCGCCGCCCAGAATTGCGGGTTGATTCCGAGCGCGCGCTGGTAAAGCTCCATGGCGGCGGCGTCCTTGCCACGCTTGGCGAGCGCCGCGCCCAGATTGGTCATGGCGGAAACGTTCTGCGGGGCGATCTGGAGGGCGTGAGAGTTCAGGGTAAGATCGTCGAACCAGTAAAGGGTCTGGCGGTAGGCGGCGTAACCCATCGCCACGAAAAGCGCCAGCGCCGCCGGCAGCACCGCAACCGGCCGGCGGAGGGGGTTGGGCAGCGCACTCGCCGCCTGGCGAAGAGCGATTGCCGCGAGAACTGCGAATCCTACCGAGGGAAGATACGCGTACCGGTCGTGCGCGATTTCACTCGCCGGAAATACGCGAAAGTTGAGCACGGGGATCAGGGTGAGGACCATCCAAACGCAGGCAAAGGCAATCGCGCGCCCTTCCTGCGGTGCGGATTGCCGCGTGCGCCGGTGCCAATACGCGAGCGCTGCGGCGAGAACCACCCATACGATGACGGGCAGCACAAATTGCCGCCAGTTTGGGGATGTAACATAGGGGGTATCGTAAAAACAGCTCAGGCCCGTGGGCCAAATCAGCTTGCCTAAGTAGAAAAGCAGGACCGTGGGGATGGTCAGAAGCATTCGCCCGAGCGGCAGAGCCGTGACGTCGTAGGAAAATCCCTTGAGTGCCCGGATTCGCACCGGAACGTAAATCGCCACCACGACCCAGTAGGGAATTCCCGCCAGCAAGGCCGCTTGCAGCCGCTGAAATCGCCCGGCGGGCGCGTCGCCCGCGCCCATTTCCCCGCCCCGCGCCAACCCGTAAATGCCCGCCAGCGCGCTAATCAGGAGCGGCACCACCAGGCTGGATTCTTTGGAAAGCAGCGCCGCCGCGGCCAGGGCGATGGAGGCTACCATCCAGGCATCTTCATGAACGGGTCGGACGGGCTGAGCCGGCCGCCCCGCTTCGCGGCTGCGCCACCAAGCCAGCAGCGTTGCGAGAATGAACAAGGTGGAAAGTGGCTGATCCGCCCAGGCAGCCTCAGCAATGGTTTCAACGTGGACAGGATGAAGGCCGAAAATCAGCGCCGCCGCTGCCGCCGTCGAGCTTTCGCCGCTGAGCCGCAGCGCCAGACGGAAAACCAGATAAGTCACCGCCACGTGCGCAAGCACGATCGAAAGGTGCCATCCCCAGGGTTTGACACCAAACAGAAAATAATTCATGCGCAGCCACAAGAGCAAAAATGGCCGATAGGCGTTCGAGAGAAGACGCGGGTAGGTGGAATTCCATATGTGGGTGGTGAAATACCCCGGCAAATAGCCCCAGGCGCGGAGGGATTTGTTCCCCAGAATCAGAACCGTATCGTCATAGACAAATCCAAATTTTAAAGTGGCGGCGTAGGCGATGAACGTGGCAGACAGAATTCCCGCAGCCTGCCAGATGCGCCACCCGAGCGGCCCGCCCGGCAGGCCGGCGCGCTGCAGTTCCGAACTTTGATGGTTGCTGCCTGCACCGCTCATCGGCTGTGCTCAATATAACCCAATTCGCTGCAAGGCTCGAAGAGTAACCTGCCACCCGGGCAGATGTAGGGGCATGAAATTTCCACGGTCGCGCGCAGAAAGCCGGTCGCGGCGCGCAATTCTTCCAACCCGACCCCAAAGTACCCTTTCGATGGGCCGTGATCGACACATAATTATCGTGACGATGCGCATTAATTTTCAGCATGTCAGATCTCAATATTGATAATTCACTTTAAGTTGCTCGAACCGCCTTTGGCGGTCATTGCGGATGGTGTGGCCGGCGGGTACGCTTCGGGCGATGCAGTCAAATCCTTGAGCATGGTTTGCGCCTGGCGGCTTTCCGGGTCTTCAGCAATCTCCGCCTTTGCCTCCTGCTCTGCCTCCGGAAGCCTTCCTTCCGCCTTCAAGGCCATGGCGAGGCCGAGGTGATAGTTCCTGCCCTGCGGGCGCACCAGCAACGCCGTGCGGATGGCGCGCTCCGCATCACTCGGCCGGCCCAATTGTAGCAGGGCCATGCCCAGATAAAGGAATTGGTCGCCGTCGGTGGGGTCGGCGTTGCAAGCACGCGCGAAATAATTCGCAGCCTGGGGGATGTTCCCCTGCGAGTAATACAGATAAGCCAGATTGACGTTGGCCCGCCAGAAATCCGGTTGGAGCGCGAGGGCTTGCCGGTACAACTCCATTGCCGGGCCGGTCATGCCGCGTTGCGCCACCGCTGCCGCGAGGCTGGTGGTGGCGGCGACGCTTTGAGGCGCAATTTCGTGCGCGTGGAAGCTGAGCGAGAAATCGTCGTTCCAGTAGAGGGTCTGATGAACGGTCCACAATCCCATCGCCAGGCAGGCCGCCGTCGTTGCCGAAGCCACCGCCAGCCGCCGCCATCGGATCAGCTTCGTCGCGCGGTGCCAGTGCGCAACCGCTAAGCCCGCGAGAATCGCGAACCCTACCGACGGGAGATAGAGGTATCGATCGTGGACGATTTCGCCTTTCGGCAGCATTCGTAAATCGAGGACCGGCAGAATCGCCACCACCATCCACAAGAACGCGAACGTCAGGCATTTCCCTTCCCGCGACGAAACGGCGCGCGCCCGCTCGTACCATTCCTCCGCGAGCATCACGACCAGGATGATGAGGCAGCCGGGGCGAAAGAACTCTTGCCACGTCGGCGCAGAAACATAGGAATAATCGTAATAGAGGCTCAAAGTATGCGGCCACGCCAGCTTTACAAGGTACGCAAACAGAATGGAGGGCAGCGTCAAAAGCTCCGTGCGCAGCGGCAACGGCGCAACCACGTGCGCGAATCCCTTGAGGGCATGGACGCGCAACGGAACGTAGGCGAGTGTTACGGCAAGAAAGGGCGCCGCCGCGGCCAAGGCTGCCCGCAAGCGTTTTCGGGCAGTCACCCTCGCGCCTTCAGGCCCCGCATAAATGCCGGCATAAAGCGCCACGAAAATGGGCAGTGCCATGGCGCTCTCTTTGGCCAGAAGGGCGACGCCAAATGCCGCAATCCCTCCTCCCAGCGCATAGGGGTGCGGGCCGGGCTCGCGCGCGCGCAGCCAGGCCAGAAACGCCGCCAGCAGGAAAAACGCGCTGATTAATTCCGGAGCGGCAGAAACATAAGCGACAGCCTCAACGTGCGCGGGGTGGAGTCCGAAGACGAGCGCCGCGACGGCCGCTCCCCAGGCAGCAAGCCCCAGCCGGCGGGCGAGGCAATAAACCAGAGCGGTCACCGCCACGTGCGCCAGCACGGAAGTGAGGTGCCAGCCCCGGGTGGACAGTCCGAAAAGCGCGTCATTCAGGCGCAGCCAGACCAGAAAAACCGGGCGGTAATAATTCGAGAGCAGGTGCGGGTAAGTGTATCCCCAAACGTGTGTGGAAAAATACAGCGGGAGGAACCGCCAGGATCGAATGGAGGCGTTCTCAAGTACCTGGGCGCGATCATCTCCCACAAATCCCAGACCCAGGGCGGCGGCGTACGCGATGAAGGTGGCCGTGACCACGATGGCCAAGGGAAGGCCGCGTTGCCAGGACGGCAGGGGGCTCCGGCCGATTTCCGCTGAGTTCAATTCGGGGGCGCTGTTCATGACGGATTATTGAGTGGGGCACATAATTCCAGCCCAGGCCACGAGTGGCGGGGCGCCCGTGAGGTTGGCCAGGATCGCCAGGTCGCAATCCCCTTGTCGACGCGTCGACATTACCTGGAAGGAAGGCCCGACGGCCGGGCCGACCGACGCTGCCCAGAAAAGCCACATGGCAAAACCAAAGGCCACGAACCCGCTTGAGATCCGTGGCCTTTCAGAAATACTTAAAGCATCACTTGAATTTTTGACCAACCGCGAGTGTGAAAAAAACCTCACGCAAAGATGCCAACACGCAAAGTCAAGCACGGCAAATACCCTTCTTTTTTGTATGCTTTGCGGCTTGGCGCCTTTGCGTATTTCTTCACACCCTCGCAAGCCCGTGCCACGAATCGCCTACGCCGTGCTGTAAGCCTTCTCCATCTGCCGCTTCACAGCGGCCTGGGCTGCCGCCAGGCGGGCAATCGGCACGCGGTAGGGCGAGCAGCTCACGTAATTCAGCCCCGCGTCGGCGCAAATCTCGATGGACGACGGGTCGCCGCCGTGTTCGCCGCAGATTCCCACCTTCAGTTTCTCGCGGGTCTCGCGGCCTTCCTTCGTGGCCAGCTTCAGCAGCCGCCCCACGCGCTTCGGATCGAGTTGCGCGAAGGGGTCGGCCGGCCAGATCTTGGCCTTCACGTAGGCGTTGATGATCTTGGCGCAGTCGTCGCGGGAGATTCCGAAGGTGGTCTGAGTCAGGTCGTTGGTGCCGAAGCTGAAGAACTCAGCTTCCTGGGCAATTTCCCCGGCGGAGAGCGCGGCGGCGGGCAGCTCGATCATCGTGCCCACGAGATATTCAACCTCGACGCCTTTTTTCTTAAAAACCTCGGCAGCCACGCGGTTGACGATTTCCTTTTGGGCCTGAAGTTCCTTCACATCGCCGACGAGCGGAATCATGACTTCCGGCTTGGCCTCAATTCCCTTCTTCTTGCAATCGCACGCGGCTTCGAAAATCGCCCGCGCCTGCATTTCGGTGATTTCCGGATACATGATTCCCAGGCGGCAGCCGCGCAAACCGAGCATGGGATTGAATTCATGTAATCCTTCAACAACCTCCAGTAATTTCTTGAGGTGATTGAGCTTGGGACTCTTCTTTTTCTTCGTTTCAAGTACCGCGATCTCCACCATCAGCTCCTCGCGCTTGGGCAGGAACTCGTGCAGCGGCGGGTCGAGTGTGCGAATCGTGACTGGCAGCCCTGCCATCGCTTTGAACAATCCGAAGAAGTCGGCGCGCTGCATGGGCAGTAGTTTCGCCAGCGCCGCGCGGCGGTCTTTCTCGTACTTGGCAGCTTCCTTCGGGTCCTGAGTATCCTTGCACGCCATGATCATCTGCTGAACGTGCGGCAGGCGCTCCTTGGCGAAGAACATGTGCTCGGTGCGGCACAGGCCGATTCCTTCCGCGCCAAACTCCACCGCCTTCAGAGCGTCGCGCGGAATGTCGGCGTTCGAGCGCACGCCCAGGGTGCGATTCTCGTCGGCCCACTTCATGAACTCGGCGAAGACGCCGCTGTGCGGGTCGGGCTCAACGAGATCCGTTTTGCCGGCAATCACCCGCCCGGTCGAGCCATCGAGTGAAATCCAATCGCCTTCCTTGATGACCATTCCGCCCACTTTGATGGTTTTGGAGCGCTCGTCCACTTCCGCCTCGCCGCAGCCCGCGACGCACGGCTTGCCCATGCCGCGGGTTACCACGGCCGCGTGGCTGGTCATGCCGCCGCGGCTGGTCAGGATGCCCACGGCCACTTCCATGCCGTGGATATCGTCCGGAACTGTCTCGCCGCGCACCAGCACCACCGGCCCGGACTTGCCCTTGGCCACGGCATCGTCCGCCGTAAACACCACACGGCCCACAGCCGCTCCAGGAGAGGCCGGCAGCCCCTTGGCAACCACTTTCAGCGGTTTCTTTTCGTCCAGAACCGGATGCAGCAATTGATTCAATTGCTCAGGCTCGACACGCAGCAGGGCCTCTTTGGGTGTCAAGAGACCTTCCTTCACCATCTCGACGGCGATGCGCACAGCGGCCGGCCCGGTGCGCTTGCCGTTGCGCGTCTGGAGCATATACAGCTTGCCCTCTTGAATCGTGAATTCAAAGTCCTGCACGTCCTTGTAGTGCTGCTCGAGCCGCGTGGTGATTTCGTGAAGCTGGTGGTAGGCCTCGGGATTGAACTTCTCAAGCTCATTGATGGGCACGGGAGTGCGCACGCCGGCCACCACGTCCTCGCCCTGGGCGTTCATCAGGAACTCGCCGTAAAACTCCTTGGCGCCGGTGGCGGGATTGCGCGTAAAGCCCACGCCGGTGCCGCTGGTGTCGCCCATATTGCCGAAGACCATGGTCTGGACGTTCACGGCCGTGCCCAGGTCGTCGGAAATCTTGTTCATGCGGCGATAGGTCTGCGCCCGGGCGTTGTACCAGGAGCGGAAAACCGCCTCAATCGCCATGTTGAGCTGCACCTGCGGGTCCTGCGGGAAGTCCTTCCCCGCCTCCTTGCGCACGACCTTTTTGTAATCGGCGATGACGGTCTTGAGATCCTCGGCGGTCAAGTCCGT
>JASHTO010000357.1 GCA_030040515.1 Terriglobia bacterium | reverse complement strand
GATTCCCAGGTTGGCGCGGGCGAAATCGTTATCGGAATTTATTTTCAGCGCCTCGCGCTCTTCGGTAACTTCCCCCGTCCAGTCCTTCTTTCCTCCCAGAGCCACTCCCAGGTAGGCGTGTCCGTCGTCGCTCTTCTGGTTCAACTTGAGGACCTCGCGGGCTTCGTTCTCCGCGCCGTCCCAGTCACCCTTCCCTCCAAAGGCGATGCTGATCATGATGTGCGCCTTTTCGCTGTTGGGATTCAGCTTCAGAGCCTGCTTGGCGGCCGTAACATCGTCATCCCACTTTTTCTGCTTGCCCTCCGTGGCGGCCAGGGCAAGGTAAACGTCGGGATTGGAGGGGTCCACGGAAAGGGCCTCGTGAAATTCGTTCTCGGCGTCCGGAAACTGGCCTTTGATCTTGTATTGCGCCCCCTGGGACACGTGGAAAGCAACAATGTCCAGGGTAGCCTGCGCGGGGTCGGGCGCAGTCGCAGGCGCTTTCCCCTTGGGGGGTTTGGCACCGCTGGCACTGGGAGTGCTTGGGGCGGAAGGAGCGCTGGGCGCGGAAGGCATGCTGGGAGCAGACGGCATACTGGGAGCGGAGGGCATGCTCGGGGCAGAAGGCGCGCTGGCGGATGGCGCGCTCGGAGCGCTAGAACCACCAGGAGCGCTGGGAGCACTTGGTGCGCTAGGCGGGCTGGCGCTGCTGACTTTGCTTCCCATCTTTAAGATGCTTTTGATCTTGCCCGGCTTGGGTTTGTCATTCGTTGCAGTGGTACTGACCGTGGAAGGGGGTTTCACCTTGGCGTTCTTGAGCGCAGCAATCAATTCATCGTCGCCGCCGGCGTTACGGACTTCTTGAAGGTACTGGTCTTGTACGTTAAAGCTGATGCCGCGATCCGTCACTTTATCTGCAACATCCGGGGCGGGAGTATCCGAGGCCAGCTCGGCGACAACCTGCACCTGGTTGAGCGCCGTTTTATCCCGCACCGCTTTGATAAATGAGTCTTTTGCTCCGGCTTGTTTTAGGGAATCAAGATATTCTTCGTTGGGCGTGAAGTTGATTCCGCGCTGGGTGATGGACGCTGCGCCCGACTCCTCTCCCAGCCCGGCCTTCACCATGTTACTGACTTCATCCTGTGTAAAGGGCTCATTGGCGCGCAGCGATTTAATGAACGGGTCCTTGGCGCCGTAGGACTTGAGCTGCTTGATGAACTTCGCGGTCGGCTCAAAGTCAATTCCGCGCTTTAAGACCATGCCCGCTCCCTGCTCATTTCCAAGCCCGGCTTTTACCATGTTAAGGATTTCCTGTTGGGTAAAAGGTTTATCCTGTGCCCGTGCGCCCGGGACAAAGGCCAGACCTACGGACAGCATTATGAGAGCCAATGCCTTTTGGAATTTCATGCCAACCTCGCGAGGTTATCGAGGATTCGAACGGATTGATATTCTACCGCAAATGCATGACGATGGCGCATGCAAGGAGTGCATCCATTTGCAGGTATTCGCCCAATGGCGAAGCCCTCTAAAATCACTGCTATCCTGTCGGCAATTGTTTGAAGGCCTTGAAAGCAACGACCCAACCGGCGGAGGACCTGTTCAGCTTTCCATGCCGAAGATTGATTCCGGCATGCAACTAGGGCGCCAGTTGCACGCCGGCCCGGCCTTAAGGGATCTCCTCGGTGACCTGGCCAGGGTCGGTGATGGTAATCACGCCTCCCCACATGCACATCAGTGTTGACTCGTCATCGAGAGCGGGCATTCCACTATTAGTGACCGTGGGACAGCCGGGGACCCAGGGCGCCACCGTAGCGGGAATACAGGGCATGGGAGTAAGCACTCCCAACGCCGCAGCGGTCGCGGCCGCCACCTCCGGGTTGGCGGGCGACATGCACATCCCAAAAGTCGGAATATTCGCCATCGGGGCGAAATCCATGATCGTGGCGGCCGGCATCCCCGAAGTCATGACGGTGAGGTCCGAGGTAACAATTAGAGTTGCCGGAGCCACCCCAAACGGACACATCAACATCGCACCCATGCATACCTGTGGCATAACCCTCACCTCCAAAGCAACCTACACTTACCGCACCCTCAGGAGCGTTCCTTTGGCAACCCCCTGAGGTTCGTAAAGCCCAAGGACTGCCTCCTGTCCATCTGCGCCGAATAACGATGGCAATCAGGCCTCACCGCTGCATCGCCTGTTGTTGCATCCGAGCCAGCAAATTCGTACCTTTTTGCATAAAGACGGCGTACTTCTCTTTAGCCTTTTTGGGTTCCTTTTTCAGAGCCGCCATCAGGACCGCGTTGGCAACCATGACAGATGTAAGTTTGTCGGGGGGAGGAACAGGCCGCGGGTGTTGCGGCAGGGCAAGGCTGGGGCCGGCAAAGAACGCTCCCAGGGCCAACAGCCCGGAGGCCGTCCTGGGCTTGTCTTTGTCCGCGCATTGCTTGGCCGCCCAGCGGTTTTCCTCACTTGGGTCGGCCACCCACCTTTCCGCGGCGATCTGAGCATCCGGCGGTTGATCCTTTTGGCTCGCCAGGACATGCTTCACACAAAGGCAGCCCCACCCCACCGCTTCGCGCTTGGGAAGCAGGTGTGAGAGCACCTTTAACGCGTCAGGAAACAGCTCGCTTTCAACGAGCAGGGCGATGAATTCCTTGGTCGAGACCCCTTTGCTCAGGAGGGCCTTGGCCTCATCCCCAACTTTCGCCCGTTCGCAGAGCTGGAGCAAGGGCGAAACCGGTGTTTCGGCAATCTGATTTCCACCCATTTTCCCGCCTGACCTTTTCTCCGAGCCCAGTGCTCCTGTTAACTGGGGCCGGTTAGGAGTTGATATTCGTCATCGAGCCCGTGAGCCCCAAAATGCCATCCGCTTCCACGTTGATCATTGCGCCGGACATTTGAACTTCCGCATCTCCGCTAATGGTAATCGACGGCGCACTGATTTCGATGCTGGATGGACTGATGGTAATACTGCTGCCCCCGCACGTCAGGGTAATCGATTGCATGGCCGTGGTGGAGGCCGAACCTGCACTCACAGTCGTACTCTGATTTCCCACGGAAACGGTCAAAGAATCGTTGCCGGTGGATACGGTCACGCTGCGGTTGCCCGTGCTGACCGTGTGAGTATCGTTCCCCGTACTGACCGTCACGACGCGGTCTCCGGTGCTGACCGTGAGACTGTCCTTTCCCGTACTCACGGTCACGCTGCGGTCTCCCTGCTGGACGGTCAGCGAATCATTACCCGAGACCGTATGGGTGCGCTTGCCTGACTTGATGGTCACGCTTTCGTCACCGTTGGTTACGGTCTCCGTTCGATCCTGATCAACCGTGATGGTCTGATCGTTATAGACGTGCAGGTCCTGGTTGTTCTGAACGCGCATCGCCATATCCTTCTCGGCCCGCATGTAAAAGACCTCTGAACCGGTGGTGTCATTGAAGGTCAGCACGTTGGCGGCATCCGTGCCCCCACTTTTCGTACTCCGTGTGCGGAATCCGCTAATGTTCATATTCGAGGGCAATGTGCCGGGTGGCATCAAGTTGGCGTTATATACCGACCCGGTCACGATGGGCCGATCCGGATCTCCTTCCTCGAAATCCACTATGACTTCCTGACCCATGCGGGGTAGGAAGAGCGCGCCCCAAGTTGCGCCCGCCCAGATCTGCGACACGCGAATCCAACACGAGCTGTTCTGGTCGCTTTTCCCCAGGCGATCCCAGAAAAACTGAACTTTTATGCGCCCGTAACTGTCCGTATAGATTTCTTCCCCCGAGGGGCCGACAACCAGGGCGGTCTGCGGTCCCTGGACGAAAGGTTTGGGAGTGACGCGCGCAGGGCGATAGGTCGCCGTCGCAGGTATGCAACTGAAATGATTGGAATAATCTTCGGTTTCGGTTGTCCCCGACAGGTAGGTTTCTCCCGCCGTGGCCGACTGTTGGACTTCAGTAATGATGTAGCTGGTGTTTTGATCTGACCGATCATGTGCGGTAAGAGTGAACTTGTAGCCGGACGCAAACCAGCGGCAAGTGCTCGTGCCGCTCACCACCATATAGGTCGCCTCTTCTTCCTCCATGCGCAGCTTGGCGACGGCACTGCCTTGATCCACCGTCTCATACAGTCCGGGGTAGTCAAAGAGCTCGTAAGGTTTGCTGGCACTGAGATCCACCACGGTGGGAGCGTCCGCCAGCAGGCTGGTGCTGGGGGTCGTAAAATTGTAGTCATTCACCGTGTATTTGCCGGTGCGGAGTTCCTGCTCAACGTGCCAGGCCGTGACCACATCCTGATTGTCCACGCCGCCACCACTGCTGTAAGGAGCGGTGGACACGTCAGGGCAATCCGCAAAGGCGCTCGAGGCGTCTGCAAGGACCATCGTATGCTGCCCTTGCGTGGTGTGGTCAAAGTAATAGAAGATTCCGTTCTCCTCCATCAGCCGGGACACAAAGTTGAAGGC
>JASHTO010000356.1 GCA_030040515.1 Terriglobia bacterium | reverse complement strand
ACACCTACTTCCTACCAATCACTTGTCAAGACGGTGACCTACGGACGCTTACGCTGTTGTCGACGGTGGTCCGGAATTAACCGGACCCGACAAGGAGAATAAAACCATGCAAAACGAGAGAAAGGATGTCTTCACACGCATCAGGGAGAAGATCGTCACCGACCGCGAGCAGGGTGTGAGTACCTGGATGAGGCCGTGAAGTGCGGTGAACACGGAGACGCACCATGAGTTTGCTGCGCTTCAACTGCATTCCTTACTCAGGTCCCTCCCCGCCCTCCACCGGTGAATTTCCTGTATTCCGTCGTCCCAGTTACATCAAGGGTTCGCCGTCTACTAAGGGCCAGTCAGTCGACCTTTTTGCCCTCTCCCACAGATAGCCAACAGTTATTTCGTTTCCACCTTTTTGTGGAGTTTCGAATCCGTTCAGGATTGATGCGGGCGCCACTGGTTCGCGAATCAGCGAAACGACCCAACCGACTACGTACTTTATACGCCCTGGACCGCTGGCTTTGAAGATTTGTGTGCGAGATGTGTGCCTGCTCAAGGCTAGTGGCGGGCGTGTTCGCGATCCGCGTGCAATTAACAGCCTCGGCAACTCTTCTGGGACCTGACCACTGAATCCAATTCGTCGAGATTTCGGCTCGGAGCCAAGGAAACCGTACCGAAGTCCGTTCAGGGCTCGGCCAAAAACCTCACTGATATGGCGTAACCGCCCGGTTTTGCAACGATCCGCGAAACCGAATAGATGGCCCCGCAATCACCAGTTCTTGGGCAGCAAGAATTCGCATCGTGAGCGGAAGGTCCAACAGGTCTGGATAATCTCCTGCACTTACTCCAACTGAACAATGGCTTCGGAGGTTCAGCGAAATCAAACAAAATGGCGCAAGAGACTGCCGAGTTGTATACTGCCCGCATTACCTGGCCCCGCGTGCGAGGGAAGTGATCGAGAAGATCGTGGTGCGGCCTTACATCCGAACTGTGCAGGTATGCTCCATGTCTAACGGAAGTCCACTCGGATTTGAATCCAAACTTTGGGCGGCGGCGGACGCGCTGCGCAACAACATGGACGCAGCCGAGTACAAGCACGTCGTCCTCGGGCTGATCTTTCTCAAATACATTTCGGATGCTTTTGAAGCCAAGCACGCCGAACTGGAAAAGCAAAAGGCCGAGGGCGCGGACTCGGAGGACGTCGACGAGTACCGCGCAGCCAGCATTTTCTGGGTGCCGAAGGAAGCGCGCTGGTCATTCCTGCGTGACAATGCGCTGCAACCTACCATCGGCAAACTGGTGGACGACGCCATGAGCGCCATCGAGCGCGACAACCAATCGCTGAAGGGCGTTCTGCCCAAGGATTTCGGCCGCCCCGGCCTGGATAAGCACCGGTTAGGACAACTGATCAAGCTGGTGAGTGATATCGGCCTGGGCAGTCCTGAGGACCGGGCGAAGGACGTTTTGGGTCGCGTTTACGAGTATTTTCTGGCGCAGTTTGCCAGTGCCGAGGGTAAAAAGGGCGGGCAGTTCTACACGCCGTCGTGGGTGGTGCGCGTGCTAGTGGAAATGCTCGCGCCTTACAAGGGCCGCGTTTACGACCCCTGCTGCGGCTCGGGTGGAATGTTTGTGAGCAGTGAGAAATTCATTGAGGCGCGCAGCGGGAAAATCGGCGACATCGCCATCTACGGACAGGAATCGAATTACACCACATGGCGGCTAGCCAAGATGAATCTGGCCATCCGCGGCATTGACGCGCAGATTGCCCACGGCGACACCTTCCACAATGACCGCTATCCCGAGCTGAAGGCGGATTACGTGTTGGCCAATCCTCCGTTCAATGACAGCGACTGGCGCGGCGAATTGCTAAAGGAAGATAAGCGTTGGGTGTACGGAGTGCCACCGGCGGGCAACGCCAATTTCGCCTGGGTGCAGCACTTTATTTCCCACCTTTCGGCCACGGGGCTCGCGGGGTTTGTACTGGCCAATGGGTCGATGTCCTCCAATCAATCGGGCGAAGGCGAAATCCGCAAGAACATCATTGAGGCCGATCTGGTGGATTGCATGGTGGCGCTGCCAGGCCAGCTTTTTTATTCCACCCAGATTCCCGTGTGCCTGTGGTTCCTTTCGCGGCACAAGAAGAATGGACGGTTCCGGGACCGGCGCGGCGAGGTGCTGTTTATCGACGCGCGCAAGATGGGGTCGCTGGTGGATCGCGTACATCGTGAGCTAAGCGACGCGGACGTGGCGAAAATCGCGGGCACATACCACGCCTGGCGGGGCGATATGAAGGCGGCGAAGTATGAAGACGTTCCCGGCTTCTGTAAAGCGGCCAAGCTGGATGATATCCGCAAGCACGGCCACGTGCTGACTCCTGGGCGTTACGTGGGCGCGGACATAACAGAGGAGGACGAAGAGCCCTTCGAAGAGAAAATGAGCAGGCTCTCGACAATGTTGCGGTCGCAAACTCAGGAATCTGCCGAGCTCGACCGCCTGATAGCCGCCAACCTCAAGGAGCTAGGGTATGGCGGTTGAACAACTCGTTGGACCGGTACCGAGTGGTTGGGAATACACAACCCTGGGCGAAGCCTGCAAGCGGGCGGGCGGTGACGTGCAAACCGGTCCGTTCGGAAGTCAGCTACACGCCGCAGATTACGTTTCAGCTGGAATCCCGTCAATCATGCCCCAGAACATTGGGGACAACCGCGTCGAGGAGGATGGCATAGCGCGAATCACGCGGGAAGACGCAGAAAGACTGAGCCGGTATCGTCTCCGAGAGGGGGACATTGTCTATAGCCGCCGCGGTGATGTTGAAAAGCGCGCGCTCATCCGCGAGCACGAGGACGGTTGGCTTTGCGGAACGGGCTGTCTGCGTGTCAGGTTTGGAATTGGCGGTGTTGATCCCGTATATGCGTCTTACTATCTCGGTGACCCAAGAGTCCGGGAGTGGGTTGTACGCCATGCACATGGCGCAACCATGCCGAATCTAAACACGCAGATTCTGTCCGACCTACCCTTCCTTGTTCCGTCGATTTTGGAGCAGCGCGCGATCTCGCGCATCTTGGGCACGCTGGACGACAGGATCGAGCTGAACCGGCGCATGAACGAGACGCTGGAGGCCATGGCGCGGGTGCTCTTCAAATCGTGGTTTGTGGACTTCGACCCCGTCCGCGCCAAAGCCGCCGGCCGGGACTCCGGCCTGCCCAAGCACATCGCCGATCTGTTTCCGGATTCATTCGAGGAATCGGAGTTGCAAGAGATTCCGAGCGGCTGGAGGGCGGGGAACCTCGGGGATATCGCTGAGAACTCTCGCAGACCAATCCAGCCCAGCGCGATCGATCCGACCACGCCGTACATTGGACTTGAACACATGCCACGCGGGTCAGTCGCCCTCTCGGAGTGGGGTGAGGCTCGCTCTGTGGACAGCAATAAATCGGCATTTAATAAAGGCGAGATTCTTTTCGGTAAACTGCGCCCCTATTTTCACAAGGTAGGGATCGCACCGGTTGATGGCGTGTGCTCCACAGATATAGTGGTGACCAAACCCAAGAAACAGAATTGGTTCGGATTCGTTTTGGGGCACATGTCAAGCCATGAATTCGTAGATTACACCAATGCCGGATCGACGGGTACCAAGATGCCCCGCACAAATTGGGAGGACATGTCGCGTTTCGCTATCGCAGTCCCGAGTGAGAACGTCGCATCGTCTTTCAACCGGATTGTCGAGCCGGAGATCGAACGCATCGTCGCCGGCATACATCAGTCGCTTTCCCTCGCAGCAATGCGTGATGCCCTTCTGCCCAAATTGATATCAGGAGAGCTTCGTATAAGACATCCTGAGCAAATCACCGGCGAGAGTATCTAATGGCGGTCCTCGACGACATCGCACCACAATTTCGGATCGCAGTCGAGCGCTGGCCTCAAGCCCCTACGTTAGTAAACCATTTCAGGGCGGTAAGTGAGTGCTACGCAACGGCAGGCCACGGCCTTATCGCAACGGCGAAGTCATTTATCGAGTGCGTGTGCATAACGATTCTCGGAGAGTTCGGAAAACCCATGCCGTCTTCTGACCCGTCAACCACGGAGCTGCTCGTCGAAGCCCTAAAACCCCTGGGACTTGAGAACACGCGGGGCGCAAGCAAAGTGGACAAATTGCTATCCGCCCACAACAGGATGGCCGACGCGCTGAGCGAAATGCGAAATGCAAACGACCCGATAGCGCATGGAAAAGATGGATTCCTTGATGCACTTACGGCAAACGAATCTCGCGCC
>JASHTO010000355.1 GCA_030040515.1 Terriglobia bacterium | reverse complement strand
AGCCCATCAGTGTTTGCAGCATCAGCGGCAGCAGCACGGTGGTTCCGTAGAGCACAAACCCCATCATGAACATGGTGAACGAAGCCAACATGAAGTTCCGGTCTTTCAATAAGTGGAAGTCCACCACGGGGTCTTCGCGCGTAAGCTCCCAGATGAAGCCGCCAATCAACCCAATGGCGCCGATGATGGCGCAGGCGATGATGAAGTTCGAGCCGAACCAGTCCTCGCGCTCGCCCTTGTCGAGCACGACTTGCATAAAACCCAGCCCCACGCTCAGCAGGCCCAGGCCAATGTAATCGATTTTCAAGGTGCGCAGATTCTTGCGAATCAGGTAGGGCGGGTCAAAAATCAGAAGCGCGGTCATGACGATCGAAATCACACCCACCGGAATGTTGATGAAGAAAATCCAGCGCCAGGAATAGTTGTCTGTAATCCAGCCGCCCAGCGTGGGGCCGATGATGGGCGCCACCACCACTCCCATTCCGTAAATCGCCATGGCCATGCCGTGCTTTTCCTTGGGAAAGCTCTCCACCAGAATGGCCTGCGAAATCGGCTGCAGAGCTCCGCCGCCCGCGCCCTGCAACACGCGAAATAGAACCAGCAGGCCCAGGCTGGGGGCGATTCCGCAGAGGAAGGAACAGAACGTGAAAATTCCGACGCAAACCATGAAGAAGCGCTTGCGCCCGAAAAGCGATGACAGCCAGCCGGTGAGCGGCAGAATGATAGCGTTTGAAACCAGATAGGACGTCAGAACCCAGGTGCTCTCATCCACACCGGCGGAAAGGTCGCCGGCGATGTGCGGCAGTGACACGTTGGCAACGCTGGTGTCCAGGACTTCCAGGAACGTGGCCAGCATCACCGTGAGGGCGATCAACCATGGGTTCGTCGCCGCATCTTCCCATTTTTTTGTCAATTGACCATTCATGGAGGAACTCGAGGCTCTTACTTCGTAATGATCGTAGCCTCCACGTTCATTCCGGGGCGCAGAATCGCTTTATTGGACGATGAGGGGTCCAGCAGAATTTTCACCGGGATTCTCTGCACCACTTTCACGTAGTTTCCGGTGGCATTTTCGGGCGGCAACAGGCTCAGGCGCGCTCCCGTAGCGCTGGAAATGGAATCGACGTACCCGGTGACAGTCTGCCCATACATGTCAACGTCAATCTCCGCCTTCTGGCCGGGGCGAACCTTGGCAAGCTGCGTCTCCTTGAAATTCGCCGTCACCCAGACGTCATTCAAGGGAATCAGCGTGAAAAGCCCCTGGCCGGGCTGGATGATTTGGCCGACTTCCACAGACTTTCGCGTCACCACGCCGTCGCTCGGAGCCACAATCGTTGCGTAGCTCAAATCCAGCTCGGCCGCTTCCACGTCCGCGCGAGCCTTGGCCACGGCGGCTTCGGCGGATGCCTGGTCCGCTTCGTGAATGGTCACCTGCTTGCGGTTCGCCAAAGATTGGGCCACCATCGCGCGCGCCTGGTCCACTTGCGCCTTCGCCGCCAGCATGGACTGGCGAGCGATGTCCGCACCCTTCTGCGCAGAGATGAGTTTCTCGTTTGCGGCTTTCAATTGACTGTCGGCCACGCGCGCGGCGGCAAGGTACGCATCGTATTGCTGCTGGGAAATTTCACCCTTCTCAACCAGAGGCTTCATGCGCGCCAGGTCCGCCTGGGCGCGATCGTTGTCGGCCTGAGCAGCGGCCACATTGTCGCGAGCATATTCCAAGTCCGCGGTGGAATCTCTTTCGTAAGTGAACCTGGCCTTGTCATAATTCGCCTGGGCGGAGGCGAGCTCGGCGTCGGCGCTGGAAGTTCCGCTGGCCGTGGTTTCCTGCGTCAGGGGAATTCCCACGCCCGCTGCTTGTGCTTGCGCTTCGGACAGGGCGAGGGCGGCCTTGGCCTGGTCCACGCGAGCCTGGTAATCGCGTGGGTCGATGCGCACCAGCACCTGTCCGGCCTTGACGTGCTGATTGTCTTTAATCAGCACGTCCGCCACGGTTCCATAAATCTTGCTGGCGATCGGCACCACGTGCCCGTCCACTTGCGCGTCGTCTGTAGAAACGCGGTTGTGGTAGTAAGCCAGCAAACTCACCACGATGATGGCCAGCGCTGCTCCGGCCGCCATCACCGCGCCCCGCACCTTGGGGTCGGCCCAGCGCGAAGGGGCCTTTCCCTCTTCGGAGAGGGTTTGCGGCACTTCGTGGCTGAGTTCTTTTTCCAGCTCATCAAGGTTTGGATCTGTAGTCGGCATGTTTTGCACCTTTGTTTAACTTGTAGCGCCACGCTTGGCCGGGCGCTGGCCTGTTGCTATTTGGTATAAAGACTTTCGATTTGACCGACCGCTCGTGAAAAATCAGCTCGAGATTGGTTGTAGCGGTAGAGCGCCTCAATTTGATTATCATTGGCACGGGCCAGGGCGTCCTGCGCGCTCACCACCTCAATGTTGTTGGCCACGCCCGCCTGGAAACGATCCCGTGCCTGCGAGACTTCCTCGTGGGCAAGATTCACTCCCAGGTTGGCCACGTCAACTTCATGCCGCGCCGCGTCAAGCTGCTCCTCCGACGTTTTGACTTCCAGGGCAATCTGGTTGCGAAGGTCGGCTCCCTGCGCCTCCAGCTTCTTCATCTCGAGATCGTTCTTGGCGATTTCGGCGCGAATTCGCCCCCCCGTAAAGAGCGGGACGTCCACGGTGACTTGATAAATGTAAGCTGGAATCACGCCGGGGGCGGATAATCCCTGTTCTCCCCAGGTACCGTAAAAATTCAAGGTCGGAAGGCGTGATTCGCTCTCTCCGCGACGGGCAAGCTCCGCCGCGTGCACACGCGCCAGAAGCGTTTTCATTTCAGGGCGGGCCGCATACGCCTGCTCGATGCTCTCGGCCGTGTTAATCTCCGGCGTTTCATAGAAGTCAGGTGAATCCGCCAGTTCAATTTCGCGATGCGGATCCAGATTGAGCAGACGCGCCAAGCCATAAAGCGAAACCTTCTGTTGCGTCTGTGCTTCCAGTAGACTTTGCTTTTCGTTTTGCAGCTCGACGTTCGCTCGCAAGGTATCGATCCCTGTGCCCACGCCGTGCTTTTGCAAATCGCCGGCCTGGTCGTATAGCGCTTGCGCCAGATCCACTCGTGATTGCGCCGCTTTCACCGCCGCGTCGGCGCGCATTCCTGATAAGTATTGGGAGACTACGAGCAGCACCACTTGCTCGTGAACCGCGGACTCGTCCGCCTGGCTGGCGTTCACTCCCTCATGAGCCGCCTGCCAGCGCCGCCACAAGCTCAGATCGAGGAGCGGCATGCTCACGCTCGGGCCTGCCTGGAAAAACTGGAACGGCCCGGCGTGTTCCGGAATGCCCGGAAATTTGCTCCCAAATTCCGCGTAAAGATTGAAACGCATCGCACGGTCGAGAACCTCAACTCCGACTTGCGGGAGCAGCGCCGAGCGCGCGATCGATCTGTCCTGCTCACTCTCAGCGAAATTCAGCGTGGCGATCTGCACCTGCGGATTTTCCTTGAGTGCGGTTGCGACGGCATCACGCAGGGTCAATCGCAAAGTCGCGCCGTCCTCCGCCCGTGTTGTCGCGGCTGAAAAGAATGCCAGCACAAGCAGAATGATCAAGTGAGCTGTTTTTTGTTTTGGCAGAAGCGAATTCCGCGATTTTGCGCCGGACCCTTCCGCGCAGATTTCGTCAATCAGCGCTTTCGGCACGAGACCTGAACCGGCCAGTTGCGCTCCGTCGCTAGAAATCGAGCAAAGAAGTTTCTTCCCCGCGAGGTCTACGAAAGTCACCCCGGATAAATCCACTTCGACTTTCTTTTTCCCATACGAGCCCTTTGACTGTTGCCAGTAATTTGACAATTCCTCGACCCAAGGTCCTGAAATTTTTCCTTCCAATTTTATGTTGACCATTTCACCTTGGTCTACCGTAGATATCTTAAGCATAATGGCAATCTCCCGGAAATGCTAATTGAGCCATGGCAAGCTACGGGCCAATCTATTGCGGTCGAAGACTCTATTTAAAGTTAATATTTTCAGCTAGATATAAATAGTAGTGAGGTCAGGTAAGTTGGGCGCACCTTAAAAAGTGACGAAATGTCGTCGCGTGCCGCTCTAATGTCATTCTTGGTGTCAGAATATTGGCACTCTCGGTTTACTTTAATCGATACCCCCATCACAGGCAAACTGCATTCCACGGGCAGGCGCGAGCCAGATCGTTAATGGCCAAGGCTATTCACTAAACTTATTCTCCCTATAAAAACAATTGATTTAACATGCTGCCACCGGGCCGGGGATAATCAGAAGGAATATCATGAGAGAGTCCGCCTATTTCAGAACGAGGCGGCTGAATAGATTCTGACCGCAGCCAACGGTGATCTGAGCGGTAATTTAAGGGGCCGTCAGAGGCTAGGTTTCTTGCTGGCGGCGCCGGATTAGGGCGCAAGCCGGCCGGGAAATTGACATGAGCGACGATTTTACTATTCACGGTTTGCCGAAGGCACAGGGCCTTTACGATCCGCGCTTTGAACACGACGCCTGCGGCATCGGCTTCGTGGCCAACATTTCCGGCGAGCGCACACACGAGATCATTCAGAAGGGGATCGAAATCCTCATCAACCTGACGCATCGCGGCGCCTGCGGGTGCGACCCGCAGACGGGCGACGGCGCGGGCGTGCTGATCCAGATTCCCCACGAATTTTTTGAGGGCGAGTGCTCGCGCCTCGGTTTCCCGCTTCCCTCCCCCGGCGAGTACGGCGTGGGCATGGTGTTTCTGCCCGTCGAGCCGCAGGAGCGCATGTCGTGCGAAGCGATTCTCGAGGAAATCGTCCGCGACGAAGGCCTGAGCATGCTCGGCTGGCGCGATACCCCCGTAAACTCCAACACCATCGGCCGCCTGGCGCGCAGCACGCAGCCCTACATTGAGCAGGTTTTCATCAAGCGCGCCTACGGCATGGACGAAATGGCGCTGGAGCGCAAGCTTTACGTCATCCGCAAGCGGGCGGAAAGAGAAGTTGCGAACACCGATCTGCGCGAGAAAGGGTTCTTCTACATTCCCTCGCTTTCCTGCCGGACGATTGTCTACAAAGGCCTGCTGCTCGCTCCGCAGATTGCCAATTTTTACGGGGAGCTCTCGAATCCGCAGGTGCGCAGCGCTCTCTGCCTGGTCCACCAGCGTTTTTCGACAAACACTTTCCCCACCTGGCACCTCGCGCATCCCTATCGCTACCTCTGCCACAACGGCGAAATCAACACCCTGCGCGGAAACGTGAACTGGATGCACGCGCGCACCTCCGTACTGGCCTCGCCGCTTTTCGGAGACGACATCAAGAAGCTCGAACCCATCATCGCGCCGGGGGGAAGCGACTCGGCCAATCTGGACAACGCCGTGGAGCTTCTCTACCTCGCCGGGCGCAGCCTGCCACACGTGCTGGAGATGCTGATTCCGCAGGCGTGGCTGAACGATCCGACCATGCCCGAGGACGTCAAGGCGTTTTACGAATATCACGCCTCGCTGATGGAGCCGTGGGACGGTCCCGCGGCCGTGGCGTTCACGGACGGCCGCGTGATCGGCGCGAAGCTGGACCGCAATGGCCTGCGCCCCGGCCGATTCCTGGTCACGCGCCGCGGCCAGGTGATCATGGCTTCGGAAGCGGGTGTTCTGCCCGTCGAGCCGGAAGACGTGCGCTTCAAGGGCCGGCTTGAGCCCGGGCGCATGCTGCTGGTGGATACGGTCGAAGGCCGCGTCATTCCCGACGAAGAGATCAAGCAGCAACTGGCGGCGCGCCAGCCTTACGCGCAGTGGCTGAAGGACTATCAGGTAACGCTGAAGCATCTCCCCGATCCGCAGCGCGTCCAGTCCACCGACCACTCCACCATCCTGATGCGCCAGCGTGCCTTCGGCTACACGGACGAGGACTTGAAGACCATCATGATTCCCATGGCCACGCAGGGCGAAGAACCCGTGGGCTCCATGGGAGTCGATACGCCGCTCGCCTGCCTTTCCGACAAGCCGCAACTGCTCTTCAATTATTTCAAGCAGATGTTCGCGCAGGTCACCAATCCCGCCATCGATCCGATCCGCGAAGACCTGGTGATGTCGCTTTACGATTACATCGGATGCGAAGGCAACATCCTGGAAGAGAAACCGCAGCTCTGCCATACGCTGCGCAAGCGGCATCCCATCGTCACCAATTGGAATCTCGAAAAACTCCGGCGCGTGAGCTGGGGGGATTTCCTGGCCACCACGCTGCCCATGCTTTTCCGCGTGGATGGCGGCGAAAAGCGTTTGCAGGAGGCGATTGACAGCCTTTGCCGGCGCGCCTCCCTCGCCATCAAGTCCGGATACACGCTGCTGATTCTCTCCGACCGCGGCGTGGACGAGGAATACGCGCCCATCCCCTCGCTGCTGGCGCTTTCCGCCGTGCACAATCACCTGGTGCGCGAAAAGACCCGCAACCAGGCAGCGTTGATTGTGGAAACGGGAGAACCCCGCGAGGTGATGCACTACGCCTTGCTGATGGGATACGGAGCCAGCGCCATCAATCCCTATCTGGCCATCGGGACACTCGAAAATCTCCACGCGAACGGTTATTTTCCAAAGGATTACACGTTTCAGAAAGTGCTCAAAAACTATATTAAGGCCGTGGATAAGGGCCTGCTGAAGGTTCTCTCCAAAATGGGGATCTCCACGCTGCAAAGCTATTGCGGCGCGCAGATTTTTGAGGCCGTGGGGCTCAACAAATCCCTGGTGGAACGCTACTTTACCGGCACCAGCTCGCGCATCGAGGGCGTGGGCCTGGAGGTCCTGGCGCGCGAAGCCCTGATGCGCCACAAATTCGCCATGCAACCGCCGGAGGAAGCCGACACGGAGCTCGAAATCGGCGGCGCCTATCAGTATCGCGAGCGCGGCGAGCGCCACATCCTGAATCCGCAGACCATCAGCAAGCTTCAGCACGCGGTGAGGAATTCCAACTTCAAGACCTTCCAGGAATACGCGGAGATTGCCAACCGGCAGAGCCGCGAGCTCTACACGCTGCGCGGCCTGCTGGATTTCGAGCCCGCCGGACCGCCCGTTCCCATTGAGGAAGTTGAGCCCGCGGCGGAAATCGTAAAACGCTTCGCCACCGGCGCCATGTCGTTCGGCTCGATCAGCCGAGAGGCGCACGAAACTCTGGCGATTGCCATGAACCGCATCGGCGGCCGCTCCAACACCGGCGAGGGCGGCGAAGACGAAGCGCGCTTCAAGCCCGACTCGAACGGCGACTGGCGGCGCAGCGCCATCAAGCAGGTAGCTTCCGCGCGCTTCGGCGTGACCACGAATTACCTGGTGAACGCCGATGACCTTCAGATCAAAATCGCGCAAGGCGCCAAGCCCGGCGAGGGCGGACAGCTTCCCGGCCACAAGGTGGATGACGTCATCGCGCGAGTGCGCCACTCGATTCCCGGCGTGGGATTAATTTCGCCGCCCCCCCACCACGATATCTATTCCATCGAAGATCTCGCGCAACTGATCTACGACCTGAAGAACGTGAATCCGAAGGCGCGCGTGTCCGTAAAACTTGTGGCAGAATCGGGCGTGGGCACGGTGGCGGCGGGCGTGTCGAAGGCCCACGCGGACGTTATCCTGATCAGCGGCTACGACGGCGGGACAGGCGCTTCGCCCATCAGCTCGATTCGCCACGCGGGAATTCCCTGGGAGCTGGGGCTTTCGGAAACCCAGCAGACGCTGGTGATGAACGATCTGCGCAGCCGCGTGCGCCTTCAGGTGGATGGAAAACTTCAGACGGGGCGCGACGTGGCCATTGCCGCGCTGCTGGGCGCGGAGGAATTCGGCTTCGCCACATTGCCGCTGATTTCCATGGGCTGCATCATGATGCGCAAGTGCCACCTGAATACGTGTCCGGTGGGCGTGGCGACGCAGGACCCGGTGCTGCGCAAGAAATTTCGCGGCCAGCCCGAGCACGTCATCAATTTCTGCTTCTATATCGCCGAGGATCTGCGGCAGATCATGGCGCAACTCGGCTTCCGCAAGATGGATGAAATGGTGGGCCGGGTGGATTGCCTCGTGCAGCGCAAGGCCATCAACCACTGGAAGGCCGGGGGACTCGATCTCTCCGCCGTGCTCTACAATCCCCACGTGCCCACGCGCGTGGGCCGGCATTGCACCACGAAGCAGGATCATGGAATCGACAAGGCGCTCGACTGCCAGTTGATCGACCATTCGCGCGACGCGCTGGAGCGCGGTAAAAAGGTTTCCATCAGCCTGCCCATTCGCAACACGCATCGCACCGTGGGCGCCATGCTGAGCGGCGAAATCGCCCGCCGCTACAGCGAAGAGGGCCTCCCTGATGACACCATTCGCTTCCAGTTCACCGGCTCCGCGGGGCAGAGCTTCGGGGCATTCCTGGCCAAAGGCGTGACTTTGACTCTGGAAGGCGAGGCAAACGACTACGTGGGCAAGGGACTTTCCGGCGGCCGGCTGGTTATCTACCCGCCGCGCAATTCCTCCTTCCAACCTGAAGAAAATATCATTGTCGGCAACGTGGTGCTCTACGGCGCCACCAGCGGCGAGGTTTTCTTCAACGGCATGGCGGGCGAGCGCTTTGCCGTGCGCAATTCCGGCGCCACCGCCGTGGTGGAAACTGTGGGCGACCACGGCTGCGAGTACATGACCAAGGGAACCGTGGTGGTGCTGGGCAAAACCGGCCGAAATTTCGCCGCGGGAATGACCGGCGGCATCGCTTACGTGCTGGATGAGTCAGGTGAATTCGCGCGCGTGAGGTGTAATCGGGCGAGCGTGGATCTGGACCCCGTGGTCGATGCGAAAGATGTGGAGTTGATTCAGACGCTGATTACGCGCCACGCCGAGCTGACCGAAAGTCCGCGCGCCAAATGGATTCTGGATAATTGGGAGACCATGCTGCCCAAGTTCGTCAAGGTCTTCCCGCACGAATATAAGCGCGTGCTGGGAGTGAAGCGCGCGCCGGTTGCGCCCAAGCCCGATCATCTCGAGCCCATGGCGGACACGCTGGCGGGAATTTCTACGGCAGATTTGAAGAAGACCGCGGCCACGCCGGAGGTGACGCGTGGGTAATTTTCCGACCCCGCGCGGATATGAACATCGTAGGGGCACCCCTCGCGGGTGCCCTTCATCGCGCACGACCGCGCGCGACCGGGCAGGCGCAAGGCCTGCCCCTACGAGTACGGTGGAGGTCCGCCGTGGGTAAGGTCACCGGCTTCATGGAAGCCACCCGCGAAACCCCCACGCGCCGGGCTGTGGACGTTCGCATCAACGATTACCGCGAAGTCTACGAAGAATTCCCTGAGCAGAAGCTGCAAACCCAGGCCGCGCGCTGCATGGATTGCAGCGTGCCGTTCTGCCACACCGGCTGCCCGCTCAACAACATCATTCCCGACTGGAACGACCTGGTGTACCGCGACCGCTGGAAGGAAGCCATTCGCGTGCTGCACGCCACCAATAATTTCCCGGAATTCACAGGCCGCGTTTGCCCCGCGCCCTGCGAAGCCGCGTGCGTGCTGGGCATTAATGAGCCGCCCGTCACCATCAAGAACATCGAGAAAACCATAATTGAGCACGCCTTCAAAGAGGGTTGGATTCGTCCCGAGCCGCCACTTACCCGCACGGGGAAGCGCGTGGCGATTGTGGGTTCGGGGCCTTCGGGCCTGGCCGCTGCGCAGCAATTGAATCGCGCCGGACATGAAGTGACGGTGTTTGAGAAGAATGACCGCATCGGCGGCCTGATGCGCTACGGCATTCCCGATTTCAAACTTGAAAAGACGGTGCTCGACCGGCGGCTGGACCAGATGCGCTACGAGGGCGTGCTGTTCAAGACAGGCGCGCACGTGGGCCGGAACGTGGCGGTGGAAGACCTGCGCAGCCAGTTTGACGCGCTGCTGCTCGCGGGCGGCGCGGAAAGCCCGCGCGACCTTCCCGTTCCCGGGCGCGATTTGAAGGGAATCCACTACGCCATGGAATATCTGCCGCAGCAAAACCGGCGCATCGCGGGCGATGTGGTGGACGGGCAGATTCTGGCGACGGGCAAGCACGTCATTATTATTGGTGGAGGCGATACGGGCGCGGATTGCCTGGGCACCGCGCACCGGCAGAAAGCCAAATCCATTCACCAATTCGAAATCATGCCGCAGCCGCCCGCGGAGCGCTCACCGCTCACACCCTGGCCGCTTTGGCCGCTGCAATTGCGCACCGAAAGCGCGCACGAAGAGGGCGGCGTGCGGGACTGGGCCGTCGCCACCACACGCTTTACGGGCGATGAGAACGGCAACGTCAAACAACTGCGCGCCGCGCGCGTGGGTCCCCCGCCCAAATTCGAAGCTGTGCCCGGAACCGATTTCATCGTCGATGCCGACCTGGTGCTGATCGCCATGGGATTCCTCGGCCCGGTAAAGAACGGAATGCTCGAAGCCCTGGGCGTGAAGCTCGACGCGCGCGGCAATGTGGAAACTAACGCCGACCATATGACCTCCATCCCCGGAGTCTTCGCCGCGGGCGATATGCGGCGCGGCCAATCCCTGGTGGTTTGGGCCATCACCGAAGGGCGCAAAGCCGCGCGCGGGGTTGATAAATTTTTGATGGGTGAGACCCACCTGCGGTAATTCCAACCTACCTGGATTCGAGCTGTATTGCACCGGCACATTCGTGGCTCAGCTCTGGAAGAGCTTGCACCACAGCGGACACGGCGCGGCATAGCCACGACCAAAGCGTGGCTGCGGGCCGGGAAAACTGTTGAGCTTCGCGAGCGCAATCGGTTGATCGGAAAGATTGTGCCCGAGCCGCCGGCTGCCCAGCGGCCCTGGCCGGATTTTGCCGCCCGAAGCCACAAGATTCTCGGGAATCGTATTCTTCCCAACCTAGTCATCGAGGAGCGCGAGCGGTCACGCTATTGAACGTCTACGTTGACACCAGCCTTGTGGTCTCTGTATACTTCATCGACTCTAATTCGGGAGAGGCAAGGCGGCGTATGGCTTCACGGCCACGCTGCTGGCTTACTTACAGCCTTGCACCTTGCCGAGTGGGCGCATGCCGTGGAGCGGCCAATCTTCCGGGGGCATCTTTCAAGTCATGAGGTGGCGCAATTCCGATTGCAATTTGACCGCGACCGGGAGCAGGGCATATGGCTGGAAGCAGATATTCCCACTCTTTCGTTTCAAGTCTGCGAGCGATTGGGGCGGGCCCACGCGGCGTGCTTGGGGAACCGTACGCTCGATTCTTTCCACGTCGCTTGCGCCCTGGAACTGAAAGCCGACCGGTTCTGGACGTTTGATGAGCGCCAGGCGAAGTTGGCGCGGGCTGCCGGCCTCAGAACCTCCTGATCCGTTGCTTCTCTCATTCTAGCCTTGACTCACGGCGGCACTACGCGCAGAATTCCCTGCGGCTGCTGAGTGTGATGGCCGCTGGAACATGAGCAGAAAACTTTTCCAATACATGCACATCAATTCGAGCCTCCCGAAGGACCGGATGATTCTTCGCAGGTGTCAACCCTTGCTCCTGCGCCTGATGTTTGTCGCCTTGTGCCTGGGTTCGGGAGTGGCCTCCAACGCGCGGGGTGGGGTTATGGTGAAGAAAGAACTTTTTGGGAATGCCACGGATGGAAAGGCCGTCGAGCTCTACACGCTCACCAATTCGCACGGCATGGAAGTGCGCATCATGACTTACGGCGGGGTGATCGTTTCGGTGAAGACGCCGGACAAGAGCGGGCACCTCGCCGACGTTGTTCTCGGGTTCGATACGCTCGCGCCCTACCTTTACAAGAACCCCTTCTTCGGCGCGATCGTAGGGCGGTACGCCAATCGCATCGGCGGCGCGCGGTTCACGCTGGACGGCAAAGTCTATAAGCTGGCCGCAAATGACGGCTCCAACTCACTGCACGGCGGCTTGAAGGGATTTGACAAGGTGGTGTGGCAGGCGGAATCGTTTGAGAAAGGCGGGGACGCCGGAGTGATTCTCAAACACACCAGCCCGGACGGCGATGAAGGATATCCCGGCACGGTGCACGCGACCGTAACCTACACGCTGGACGACCAGGACGAATTTCGCATCGATTATCAGGCCACCACGGACAAAGCCACTCCCATTAACCTGACCAATCACACCTACTTCAATCTGGACGGCGAGGGAAGCGGCAACATTCTGGGCACGGAAATGATGATCAACGCCAGCCACTTCACGCCTGTGGATTCCACGCTGATTCCTACGGGCAAAATCGCCA
>JASHTO010000354.1 GCA_030040515.1 Terriglobia bacterium | reverse complement strand
CTTCCCGCGCAGATCAACCGTTCGAGTGGCGCGCAATTCGAGATGGAGAACTACGCGCACGTCATCGGGCTGGGGCGGGCGAGCGCGCAGTCCGGCAGCACTTCCGGAACTCTGATCGACAACACCAGCGGCGACACCGGGGCGGTATTCGCCAACAACTCCGGCTCGGACATTCAGTGGGTTTTGATCTCCGACCTCTCCATCAGCAACACCGGCTCATTCACGGTGAAGGATAGCAGCGGGAACTCGCACAGCGAGACTTACGCCACGGGCGTGTGCTTCGACTTCAGCGATGCCCTTGAAAACTCGATTGAGCGCACCAACGTGGATTGCCAGATCGCTCTGAAGCTGAGCGATCCGAGCTACGACGGCGCGTACTACAATTTCTTCAAGGACAACACTTTCGCCGCGCTTAATCCCAACGGCGTGGGAATCCTGCTGGGTGAGTATCCCAACGAAAACAACTTCTACGGAACCAGGATTGCGACCTGGGGCAGCGCGGTTTTCGCGCAGTCAGCCGGCGGCTGGGTCAATTTCAATGGCGGCGATATCGAGGGTGCGGGTGCCGGCGTGGTGATCAATGCCGGAACCAACATCGGCGTTCACGACTTTTACTTTGAAGCCATCGGTCCCAGCACCGGCTCGCCTCAATACGCCGTCTGGCAGGCGAGCTGGCCGTACATTCAGGGCGCGGTGATTCAGGGCTCGGACGGGAAAACGCACATTTGCACCGTGGCGGGAACCAGCGGCGCGAGCGCGCCGAGTTGGAATTCCACTTACGGCGATACGACCACCGACAATGGTGTGACCTGGCTCACCGTGCAATACGGCCAAGTGGTGTGGGGCGCGAGCGCCGTGGGCAATGTGGTGGATGGAGCGCTGGGTCCGCAGGAAGTGGACAACTACTCCACGAGCTGGTTTGGAGGAACCAGCAATTATCAGTTGGTGCCTCCCAATCTCAACGGGAACGCCGGCCTTGTTCCACTGAACTTTACCGCACAGCAATTGACCCTGGGAAGCAGCCTGTCCTCGGCCGGAGGAAACGGCGGATATCAGAATCAGTACGTTTTTGATTACAACTCTTCCTACCCCGAGGAGGGGACAGCGGTGGATTACGGCGGGAAGAACATCAACAGCGGCTTCACCGGCCACGGGCCGCTGCGTGTGGGCGGCCTGGTTTCGAATGGCGGCCAGGTGGGCACGATCATTGCCAATACGCTGAATGTTCTGGGGCTGCCGAATCCCGCCGCTCCCAGCGTGACTCTTTACGGCGCGCATGCCGGGTCGAGCACGGTGAGCTACGCGCTGACCGCGAACCAGTGCGGCGGCTCAAGCTCGGGCGGACCGGTAGGCGGCTACACGCTTCCCGGCAGTTTTACGCAGATCACGGACGCGCCGGCAACTCCCGGCGCGCTGATCGGTGTGGCGGTCAGCGCGGCAGGCTCGGGCTACGATGTGAATGACGTGCTGACGGTCGTCAATCCGTTTAACTCCAACGAAGGGGGAAGCTCCACGGGGCAAGTCACAGTTTCGTCCGTGAATGGCTCGGGTGCGGTTACGGGAATCAGCGTGAGCACTGCGGGCAATGGATATCCCGATGGCTGGACGGGGGCAACGGTCACCGGCGGCCATGGCAGCGGCTTGACGCTGAATCTTACGGCCTACGATTTGATCGAAATCGCGCCTTCGTCATTCAACCTGGTGGGAGCTACGGCGGAGCCCTGGTCGGGATGCGAATGGGACCTGATTAAAGACCCCACGGGTGGAAGTTCCACGGCCCAGAGCATTCTGACGAATCATTTTCCCAATATGCTGCCCTTCAGCATTGTGGCCACGGCGCCCGACACAGGCGTGTTGCTTGATTATGGTCAATCGCTCAATTCGTATACGGAGCCCAGTTCACGCAATACCACGGCGGACGCGACGTTCGAGGGTTACGTGACCATCACGGGCGGCGAGTTGAGTCTGACGGGCAGCCCACAGATTGATCTGGGTTCCAGCAATGCCTATTTCGACTCTACTGGCTCGGGCGGACAATTTATTTTGGGTTACAACACGCCCAAAGGCTCCGGGCAGACCTGC
Organism: Terriglobia bacterium; assembly: GCA_030040515.1. GTDB lineage: Bacteria > Acidobacteriota > Terriglobia > UBA7540 > UBA7540 > Bog-366. The sequence goes on along the minus strand of JASHTO010000354.1, from coordinate 5,577 downwards.
CACGACCAGTTCTACAACAACTCAACGGACCGGAACGTGCTGTTTGAAATTTGCTCTGCTGGAACCTCGAGCGGCTCGAATGCCGTGAAGACGCTGCACAATACGCTGGACGATGGCTCGGGGAATCTGTCGGTTTCGGACGGCTACGAAATCGCCGGAGGGGCGACGAGCGGGCACTACCTGCGCGGCAATGGCAGCCAGTACGTGGACAGCGCCATTCAAAATGCCGATCTACCCGCGCCCACCACTTCGGCGCTGGGCGGAGTCGAATCCGTCACCTGCTCAGGCAGCGAGTTCGTCAGCGGCATCAACACTTCCGGCGTTCCGCAGTGCGGGACGCCTTCGGGTAGCGGAAACGTCTCGACTTCCGGAACCATCACCACCGGCTCGATGGCGGAATTTGCTTCCGGCACCACGATTGAAACCGGCAACCTGAGCGGCGACTGCACAACCTCTGGCTCGATGGCGATCACCTGCACAAAGACCAACGGCACGGCGTTTGCAGCCAGCGCCACAACCGACACGACCAACGCCGGCAACATTTCTTCGGGGACGTTGAGCGCCTCGCGCTTGCCGACTTTATCTACGACCGTCAATGGGCAGAGCTGCGCCATCGGATCGTCATGTAACTTGAATAGCGGGAACACGAGCGGGACACTTGCGCTCAACGAGGGTAATGGCAACCCGCTCGGCCAGTACGCTGGAAGCGCTTGCACGAATCAGGCTGTTACCGGAATCGGGACGGGCGGGGCTGCGACCTGCACGACGCTCACGTCCTCCTATGTGAACAGCAGCGTCATGACCGATAGCGGGAACACCACGACCACTGCGAACAAGGTGGTGGTTTCCACAGCCACAGCGGGAGCATACGGCACTTCGGATTTTCCGCAGGTCGAGCATATTCCCTTTGCCAATTGCTACGCGGGGACGGCGGGCATCGGTCCTTCGACGGCTGCATCAAACTTCACTGCTGCCTGCCGGGCTGGGACAAACAACCTGGGCGGAGCGGCGCAGGCAGTTCCCTCTACCGGGGCAGCGCTTCAATTCATGATTACGCTGCCATTTGACTGGGACACGTCCACGCAGCCTTACATCAACGTCTACTGGGGCAGCGGATCAAACACTTCCGGTACGGTGATCTGGACGGCTTCCAGCGCGTGCTCATCGGTGGCGACGAATGGCAACGCCTCTGATGACCCTTCGTTCAACGCGGAATCGGCCTTCTCTAGTAACACGATGGCTGCATCCAATAAGATGTGGTACGTGGGCGGTGAGTTTACTAAGATGACCAGCGGAAACGGCTGCGCGCCGGGGGCGACGGTGATGATCAAGCTGGCGGTGTCGGGCACGGCGTCCTCCAACATCAATGCCTATGAGGCGGTTGTGACCATTCCACGTCAAATTGTGGTGCAGGCGAACTAAGATGAAAAAATTTGTCAGTTTGGTCCTGATTTTAGCCATAGCCATCATTGCCACCCCTGTGTGTGGCGCTCGCGGTCGCCAGTACGTGCCCTTGGCGTTCACGAAGGCTGCGGCAACCGGTGCATGGGCCAACTATCAGATGGTGGTCAATGGGTCTGAGTCTTCTTATAGCGTCGGGTTTCCTGCCCAGATTACCTGTCAGGATCCGACAAGCTCCTGCACGATGCAATTCGTTGCTCCCACCAAGGCCGGCGACACCCTCTACTTCAATCTTCTCACCTACAACGGCTCGGCAGTCTACATCTCCTCGCTTTATACCTGCGCGACTCTGAGCAGCGGGGTTTGCAGTTCCTCGAACGCCATCGACACCGCAACTTTAAGCGGGACGCATGCGTGGTCTGTTCAGAACGGCTCAAATGATTTCATGGACCAGGCTTACGTGTTATCCGGGGCGGGTGGGGCGAATTATGCCACCGTGAACATGTCAGCATCCTCGACCGAGGGGAATTACTTTTTCTTCCGCGAAGCCACGCCGCCAGCAGGTACGACCGTGTCGCTGGATAACTACTTTACGACTTATTCCAGTAGCTGCACGAGCTGCACGGGAACGCTCAACTCGGGCTCTTACACGCTGGCGGGGGGCGACTGGGTCACCGCAGGGGTGGATTCAAACGGCGCGCTGTACGGCTTCAACTCTCCCTGGGTGATAGACCGGCAAGGGTGTCTGAGCATATTCAACGTTGCCAGTGGCGCCATGAACACCTCCACATTTACGCAGGTGGGGGGAGGATATTTTACCTTCGCCGGGATGGCCTTCAAGGCCAGCAGTTACACGGTAAGTCCTTCGAATATTTTCACGGTGGTGAATCCTTACCCGAACAACGGTTCTGACACGGATTACAGCGCCTACCCCGATGTCAGTTGTTCGCCCAGTTGTACCCTGACTCTTTCCGAGCAGCCCGCACATGGCGACTTACTCTATATGCAAGCGGAGCTTTACAACTCTTCCACGCCGGGGGTCATTTCGTCCGCCAGCATCAACGGCTCCTCCCTCACTGTGCCGAGTGGTTCCAACACCTGCCAACTGAGTGAAAGCGGAGTCAACGATATCAGTTGTGCGTACCTGCTCTCCGCTCCCTCCTCAGCGGGAACCTCATTGTCTGTAACCATGAGCGTCACCGGAACCTTTGATTTCCGTGTCTACGATGTCTCTCGCAGCAGCGGCTCGTTCGCACTTGACGCGCAGAATTCCATTTATACCTCGACGGCGGCAAACCCCGCCATTGGCCCGAGCGTCACGCTCGGTGGAGCTACGGACATCATCTTTGTGCACGCGATCTTTACGACCCCCGCTTACCCGTTCAATTCCCCGGCCTACGTAGCGTCGCTCTATTACTGGCTCCCGGCAGGGGTAGAAAATTTCCACGGCACGGGAGGTGCGGGGGGAACGACCAATGGTTGGTCCGAGGTGCTGCCGAATTCCACCAATGGCAACGCATCCAAATTCCTCTTTTGCGCTGAGTCGGGGAGCGGGCCATGTCCAGCGACCAGCGGCTCGGCGATTTTGGCGAATATTGTGGCGTTTAAGTGAGGCGACGAAAAAGCCATCGACAACCTTCGGCCAAGACCACTTCATCAAGTTAAGGGGGACACTGAGCAGCCATCTTCCACGGCAGATTCTCTACGCCCTAAACTAACCCGGTTGCTGGTTGTTCTAAGCTTTATGACGCGATAGTATTTAAACGAAGACGGATCGACATTCAATTTGGGGGTTCAAGAGAGGGTAAAAGTTGATGGCGTTTCACAAGAGACTCCAGAATAACCGCAACGTCGTCGAATATTGGGTGCGGGTTGATTGAATTCGAGAGAAAACTTATGGCGGAACTTCTTACCAAATGGGTCACCTTGCAGGTTGCAGACGGCACCACCATGCGCGCTTATGTTGCTCTGCCCCAGGAGAGCCAGGCGCACGCTGGACTTCTGGTGTATCAGGAAGCCTTTGGCGTGAACGCACACATTCGTGACGTTACCGACCGGTTTGCACGTGTTGGATACCTTGCCCTTGCACCGGAGCTTTTCCACCGCACAGCCGCAGGATTTGAGGGGGTCTACAACAACTTCGAGGCGGTCATGCCCCACATCCGCGCCTTGAGGGACGCGGATTTGGAAGCCGATGTCCGCGCCTCTTACTCGTGGCTCCGTGAGAATCTGGGTCATGAGAAATTTCCCGTGGCCTGCATCGGATTCTGCATGGGTGGACGGGTATCTTTCCTCACCAATTCCATTCTCCCGGTCAAGGCCGCTGTCTCATTTTACGGGGGCGGCATCGCGCCAAACCCCATGGGACCTGGAATGCTCGATCGAGCCGGCAATTTGCACGCTCCGCAGCTTCTGTTTTGGGGCGGGCTGGACAAACACATTGGCACCGAGCAAACGCAAGCGGTGGCGGAGGCATTGCGAAAAGCCGGGAAGCCCTTCGTGAATGTCGACTTCTCGGATGCCGACCACGGATTTTTCTGTGACGCGAGACCCAGCTACAATCCCGCCGCTGCCAAGCAGGCGTGGGCCTTAACGAACGCATTCCTGAATTGTCATCTTGGAGTTTGATCCCGCGAGTCGGATTGAATCACGCTGTTCCGGCAGTCATCAATTGAGGTTCGTGGGGGCGACCTGATCGTATCCATTAAACATCAGGGTGCTGCGACGGAAAAACTCACCCAAGCGGCGCTCCTGAATGCCCGGCTGCGATTTAAATGTGCCGCAAGTTGATTTTTCGGTGTTGCCAAATCACTTTTGAAAGGTTAGTTTGATGCCGTTCATAGTCATGATCGCGTGCTCGAGCAAATCGAGGAGATGAATTTCGGAGACCGTGCGGTGAAAATTGTCAGCATCGGCGAGGTTCTTTGGGACGTTATTGGAGAAAAGGAATATCTGGGAGGCGCGGCGCTTAATTTTGCCGCCCACGCGGCACGCTTGGGGCACACGGTTTTTTTCGTAAGCGCTGTCGGCAAGGATGAGCGTGGGCGTCGCGTGCTTGAGCGGATGTCGGAATTGGGGCTCTCCACGCGCTACGTGCGCGAAATTCCATCCCACCCCACGGGCATCGTCACGGTGGAGTTGAACGCGGCAGGTGTGCCTCGCTTCACCTTGCATCACCCTGCGGCTTACGACGCTCCCGAACTCACGGAACGAGAGGTGGCGGAACTCCTGTCACCGGCGCCCGGCTGGATCTACTTTGGAACGCTCTTTCAAATGAGCCCGCAGGCCCGCCAATTGACTTACCGCCTGATTGACTCCCATTGCGGCGCGCGACTACTCTACGACGTCAACCTGCGCAAGGACCACCACACTGTTCCGCTTTTGAAGGAGCTGATGGCGCGCGGCCAGGTGGTAAAACTCAACGAGGAGGAAGCCACGGCGATTGACCAGATGCTTGGCCGCTCCTCGCACTCTCTTGAGGGCTTCTGCCGTTCCTACTCGGCGGAGTTTGGCTGGCAATCCGCTTGTGTCACACGCGGGGAAAAGGGATGCGTGCTGCTTGTGAACGGAGAATTCGTCGAATCGCGGGGCTACACTGTGAAAGCACAGGATACCGTGGGAGCGGGCGATGCCTTCGCCGCCGCATTTGCCCACGGCTTGAGCCTGAAATGGCCGGCCACGCAAATTGCCGACTTCGCCAACCGCGTAGCCGCTCTCGTCGCCAGCCAGCCCGGCGGCACCCCGTCTTGGTCCCTCGAAGAAGCTTACGCCCTCCGCTAAACATCAATTGACGAATCCCGAAATTGGGAGCTCATTGAGGATGACAAAATATTGTGACCGATCTCCCTTGTAGCGGCGCTCGATGAGCGCCGAAAACGGCGGTCGCAGACCGCCGCTACAATCGGACGTCGACACTATATTCTCTCCGCCTCAGCAGAGTCTCTCAAGTACGTCGTCCAGTTCGGGCAAAGACTTAATGCGCGGACACGCTGCCTCGGGGTAGGCATCTACACGGTCAATCAGCACACCGTGTAAACCTGCAAGTTGCGCGCCACCCACGTCAGTGGCGTGAGTGTCACCGACAAAGACGGCTTCGCCCGCCGGTACTTCCGCCTTGGCGACAGCCATTTGAAAAATCTCCGGATGAGGTTTTTCCACGCCCACGATCGCCGAGTC
>JASHTO010000353.1 GCA_030040515.1 Terriglobia bacterium | reverse complement strand
GAGAGGCCATCGGCTCATTGAGCGCCCACCCGAGACTTCGTGATCAAAATCCTGACCCTCCAGCAAGCAACGGTGGAGCACCCTCACGGTTTAGTTGCAGTGCCTTTCTGCTCCAACGCCCGGCGCTGATCCTCTGCATTCTGCCGGGCGACCTGAAGGACGTGAAGTTGCTGAAACTTTGCTGAGGCCTGTTCTGCTTTCTCGCGGTCGCCGAGCCTTACGTAGGCTTGGGAGAGATCGTAGTAGAACTCGGCTTCTTGAGGGTGTACGGGGATCGCGTCGTTCAATGCGGCCACCGCCTCGTCATACCGTTTGAGACGGACCAGCGTCTGACCGATACCCCGCAAGGCTTCCAAATCAGTAGGGTCGATGTCTTTGGCCTTTTGGAAGCTTGCCAAAGCCTGGTCGTATTCGCCCCGCCGGAATTCAAGGTCCCCCACCAGATCGTGCCCTTCAACCAGGGAGGCATTGAGCTGGACGGATTTCGCCGCGTAGGGTAATGCTTCCTGGTAGCGTCCAAGATTGGAAAGTTGGTTTCCCATCTCGAACTGGAAGCGGCCATCCTCGGGGAATCGCTCCGCTCCCTGCTGTGCAACGCCTAACGCCTTTGCAAAGTCTTTTTGTTTTTGATAGGCCTGGACCAGAATGTGGTACGGATCGGGATTATCTGGCTTGATTCGGATGGCGTCCCGCAACACCGGGATGGCGGCCTGTGCATTATCGGTTCGCAGGTACTGGTCGCCAAGAAGCGCGAGAATTCCCGCATCACCGGGCCGGGCCTGACGGGCGGTGTTAAGGCGTTCGATAGCTTCACGACTCCTGCCCTCGCTGACATAAAGCACCGCCAGCGCACTGTTGGGTCCAAACTCATCCGGACGCAACTCCACCGCCTTCTTTAAGGCGGGCTCGGCCTCATCCGTTCTTCCCAACTTCATCAGCGTAAGGCCGAAGTTGCATTGAGCCTCGTAAGAGTCTGGCATCATCTGCGCAGCCACCGCGAAGGGTTCGACCGCCTCAGCATAAATACCGTCCTTGACCAGCAATAACCCGAGAGAGTTCATCATCTCCGGGTCTCTGGGTGTTTGTGCGAGCAATTCCTGCCGAATCGCGAAAACCTTATCTGCCTTGCCCTGTTGAATCGCTACGGATATTTCGAGCAGTTTTTGAATCGTTGCCTGGTCGGCTTGTTTCAGGCGATTCGTAGCGTCAAATTCCTCTTTCGCCTCCTTGAGGCGTCCGGTCTTCTGGTAAATGCGCGCCAGTTGGTAATGAAGAGAGCTTTCCCACGGCGTTTTTTGAAGAGCTCTCTCCACCAAATCGAGAGCCTTTCGGGAGTCTCCCTGGCGCAAGTACGCCTCCGCCAGCCGCTGGGTGGTATCATAAACGGGTTCGCCCAAAACAAACTCGGATTCGTAGCAATGAATTGCTGCCCCGGTAATGCCCTCGTCATCGAAAACTCGGCCAAGAAAGTACAGGGTGTAGGCGTTCTTCGGATCAAGGCGCCGGGCCACTTCGAACTCTTGCCCAGCCTCCTTGTAGTGGTTTATCTTCCATAGCGCGTAACCCAGATGATGATGGAGGATTGGCTCACTTGGTGCAACTCTTATTGCCTCCTGAAGCACGGAGACAGCCTCTGAAAATTGATTCTTGTCGAAAAGCCCCTTTGCTTGGTTAAGGAGCTCCTCAGCCCGGTCATGACGGTTGATGGCTAAAGGGTTGCTACCCTCTGTTGGGGGTTGCGGCGGAGTAGGGAAGCTTCCTGCTGGCTCTTGACCCCAGGTTAGGGTGTAACATCCTACAACGCTGAGAACGCTTAGCCCCGCCAAAATGTACAGCTTGACGACGGTCACTAACAGATTGTCCCTCACTCTCACGCGAGAGATTTTAACGTATGCGTGCACAGCATGTCCAGCAGGCCATTGTCAATCCCTTAGCCCAGGGGAACTGTTCCAGCTAATCCGTTGGGAGATCCCCCGGCTTTGCCGGAGGATGATTACTCCCATTGCTGTTCACTTAATCTGACGCGTTTATTGTTCGGCCTCTACTCCCTTTTTCTTCACCCTGCTAGAATGCAATCTGAGAAACATGATGGCAGAGGAACAGAGGTCACGTATGCGAGGTAATTGGCGAGGAAGGATTTGTCTCCATCTGGCATTCAGTTCCAACCCCATGACCCGTCAAAAGCGAGCGATTCTCGGTGCGTGCCGCTTACTCACGTGTTTTCTCTACATGTTGGCAGGAGTTGTTCCTTCTGTGTCCCGCGCTGAGGTACCTCCACGCGGAATCTCCGAACAAGATGCTGAGCAAAATGCTCTGGCGGATGCTCGATCCCTTGAACGCCGCGGAGCATACCAAGAAGCAGCACAGAAATATCAGGCCGCCCTTGCGCATTCTCCGTCGTCGGAGGCCCGTCTTGGAGCTGGCCAGATGCTGGCAAAGCTTGGCAAGTGCGAAGAGTCCAAAAGTATGCTCAGTCCGCTGGCCCTATCGTTCAGACCGGAAGTTGAGCAGGCTCTTGGCGATTGTTATTTCCGTATGTACAGTTTCGATGAGGCGATTCTCCACCTGCGAATCGCCCGGGAACTCCAGCCAAACCGCCAGGAAGTATGGATTGAGCTTGGCCGTGCCTACGCTTCAGCGGGACGTAACCAGGATGCAATCAGTACGCTAAGGGCTTGGCTCGCACAAAACCCCCATGATCCTGATGCCCTCTATTGGATCGGCAGAATTTACAATTCTATGTCGCAAAAGGTCTTGGATGAAATGATCGTGAAAAATCCGAACCACTATCTTGTACGAGAATTGGAGGGAGACCAGTGGCGGTTAAAACAAGATTATGAAAAAGCACTTCAGGCATACCAAGCGGCCCTCAAGGTAGCGCCCGATGCTCCTGGCCTGCATTTCAACGTTGGCGACGTTTACTACCAAATGATGAAACTCCCGGAAGCCAGCGAGCAGTTGAAGCAAGAGCTCAAGATCAACCCTAATCACCCCCAAGCGAACTTTGAGCTGGGCGATATCGATATTCGGCAGGGAGATACAGATGATGGCATTGTTTACCTTCAGCGCGCCCTGAAGCTCGACCCGGAACTTGCGGGCGCTCACCGTTCACTAGCTCGCGGGCTCCTTTCCCAAAAACGTTATGAGGACGCTGTGCGCGAGCTCCTGTGGTTGGCCAAGGCGGATCCTGCTGACTACACCACCCATGCCATTCTCGCTAGCGCATACCGCCAGATGGGCCGCTTGGAGGAAGCACGGAAGGAGGCGGAAATCTCCCAGAAGTTGATCCAAGCTCGAGAAACCGGCCTGGAGCACCTCAAGACCGAAGAACAGGAAATCAACGACCTGCCCTCTCCTCCTACTTGTAACCCTCATCAATGAAACACATGCCCGCTCCCGAATTACGGATATTCGCCAGACAATGTTTTGTGAAATTTAGTGCGCTCTCCCATTACTTCGCTTGAATTCGCCTTTAGTTACTTCTTTGACGAGTTGCTTTGTCAGTTATGAATTGGAACCTCCACCGGGTTTGTAGAGAGACTAACATGCTCATAATTATCCATAAATTCATATGAATACCAAAAATGAAATTCTAATTTTAATATTTTAAGTTGGTTAGGTCTTTCAAATACGCTTAATACGTTGAATATATTACGACGATAATATATTTATATTAGGCATGGAACTTGCAGGGGGGACAGCGGGGGAGCCATGTGCAGTTTCAGGGTTGATTCACACATTCCCACTTTCCGCAAGGAACACTGCGCACCAAGCATTTTTGGTTTTTCTATACAGAGCGACATAAATTGTAGCGGCGCTCTACGACCCGTCGCCAGAAGACGGCTTTGGGTCGCAGGGCGAGCGCCGACCGGCGGGCATAGACCGCTGCTACAGCCAAATACGCAAACACTTATGTCGTTCCGTATATCAACACTCTTACTTATGTCCTTTTTAGTTACCGTCGTGGCAGGGTTTCCGGAACAAATTAATAACGACCTTCTTCGGGCGAAAGAGGCTGAGCAGGCGCGAGATTTCGCCAGAGCAGCGGAGTGCTATGCCGGCTTTCTTCGGGAACACGCGGACCGCGCGGACATTTGGCAGCGGCTAGGGTTGGTTTATTACTTGGACTATCAGTACGACAAGGCGGCACCTGCTCTCGAAAGGGCTTCGGAATTAGATCCGGACATGTGGGGAGCGGACTTATTCCTGGGAATCAGTGAATACCGAATGGGGCGGTTTGCCGACGCCCGGATTGCACTGGAGCGGGCGCTGAAAGTAAAGCCGGATGTAGCGGAGAGTCGTTTCTGGATGGGATCAACCTTGATGGCTTTAGGCAAGCGCGAAGAGGCCATTTCGGAACTGGAGAGCGTGCCAGTAGGTTCTTCAGTGGAGATGGACGCAAATCACCTGCTGGTTCAGGCGTATCGCTGGGTAGCGGAAGACTACTATGGCCGGATCCAGAATGTAAATTCCTACCGCGCCCACCAACTGGCCGCAGAGGCATATGCCTGGAAGGGGAAATACCAGAACGCAATCCTGGAGTACCGGAAGGCACTCGAGTTAAAGACCGACTTGGAAGGAGCACACCGGGGTATTGCGGAAATGTATTGGGAACAGCGGCAGTTCGAGAAGGCCGCCTCTGAATACGAAGCGGAACTACAAAATTTTCCCTTGGACGACGAAGCGCGCCTGCGGATTGGCGAGTACCTTCTGGCCCAGGGGAAGGTGGGAGAAGCCGTCATGCAACTGGAAATGGCACACCGGGTAAACGGAACCTCATGGGAGGTGTGCCGCGCTCTTGGCCAGGCACAAATGGCAAGTGGTGACATGGTCAAGGCGCAGAGCTCGCTCGAAAGCGCGGTGAAAATAAGGCCGGAGGACGCACTCAGCCATCAACTTCTTGCCAAGGTCTACCGGGCCTCCGGCCGCGCGGATTGGGCGGACCGCGAGGAGGGAATCTACGAGAAACTGTCAGCGTCGGAACGGAACTAGGGCGGAGGCCGGCAGCGATAGAGCCTCCATAAGTCCGAACCTGTGATCACAACAACACGATAAATCAGGAGGGTGAACATGAAGCTGAAGATGAACAAACGGGTGGCGGTCGGGGGAAGCGCGCTGATTCTGCTTCTTGCCTTCGCTCCAGGATCAGGGCTGATGGCTCAACAGTACTTCGGCGTGATCGTGGGAAACGTTTCTGACCCGTCTGCGGCGGCCGTACCCGGTTGCACAGTAACGGCCACCAATACGAGCACGTCCATTAGCCGGTCGTCCACGACCGATGCCTCCGGCGCCTACCGGATCATCGACCTCATTCCGGGTCCTTATACCATCAAAGCAGAGAAGACTGGTTTCCAGACCACCATCGTGCCTGCCTTGCAGTTGACGGTGGCCGGCTCGCTCAACGTGAACATCACCTTGAAATTGGGCGCGGTAACCCAGACGGTGGAGGTGCAAGCCGTAGCTCCGCTGCTGGATACCACGACCGCGAACGTGGGAACCACGGTTTCCAACGCCAACGTGCTGGAGATGCCGCTCAACGGCCGCGCCTATACCGATCTGCTGCAATTGATTCCCGGCAGCGTGGGCAATGGTTCCACTTATCAGTCGGCTGGCGGCCAAAACTACAGCATCAGCGGCAACCGGTCCGAGCAAAACGACTTTACTCTCGATGGCGTCGCCAACAATGAGGGCTTTTTCAAAGCTTATGCCATCCAGCCTTCGATTGACTCGATCCAGGAATTTAAGGTTCAGACCAATATCACCAGCGCGGAGTACGGCGAGGCGGCGGGGGCCAACGTGGCCGTCGCCACGAAGTCGGGAACCAACCAAATCCATGGTTCAGCCTACGAATTTCTGCGCAATAACGTGTTGGACGCTCCTGAGTTCTTCGATAACGCCGCGACTCCAGTGATCCCCAAGACCCCTCTGAAGAGGAACCAATACGGCTTTACGTTGGGCGGGCCGATCTATTTCCCCCACCTCTTCAACGGCCGCGATAAGGCTTTCTGGTTTTTCGACTACGAGGGTCTGAGGCTTCGTGAGGCACAAACGAACCTGGGTACAGTTCCCACGTCAGCAGAACTGCAAGGCAACCTCACGGATGCGACGCAGAATCCGATCTACGATCCCGCCACCATTACTCAGACCGGGACGAGCTCCTCGGGAGCCCCCATTTACTCGGAGCAGCAAATCAATTGCGATGGTGCCGTTAACGTGATTTGCCAGTCCCGATTCGACCCCTTCGACACGGCTTACGCGGGCGTGTGGTATCCGGGAGCCTCCGTTCTGCCCAGTGCCGCAAACGGCGGCTACAACAGCGTGGTGGTTTCTCCCTATGCGGATAACCAGTACCTGGTCAACAGCCGCGTGGACTACAAACTCAAAAACGACGTTTCGACTTTCTTCCGCTATACGGACCAGGACTCCTCCACCATCAGTCCGTATGCCTTGCAGAATAACTACAACACCTTGATCAACCATTTCCAGAACGGCGTCGGCAGCATGACTTGGCTTCTGTCTCCAACGACGGTTCTCGACGTCAAGTCGGCCGTCAATCGCACCCTGATTTTCACCTACGACAATGACCGCGGCTGGGCGTCGTTCCTGGCCAGTCATCCGCTCAATGGTACGCCGGTACAGAATGCAAAGTATCCTCTGTTTCCCGAAATCTACATCGGCGGGTATACGGCTCCCTCGCAGACCGGAAATCCCTTTCTGACGCAGACCGAGCAGGAGTTGTTCAGCCTTTCCAAGATCCACGGCAAACAATCCATCAAAATGGGATTCGAATTCAACCACATGCACGGATGGACGGACGGTTTGTTTACCAGCCAGTTTGACTATTCAAACACCCAGACGGCCGACCCGAACCCAGCCGACACGGCGGCCACCGGTTCGGCCCTGGCCTCGTTCCTCCTGGGCATCCCGAGCGGTGGTACGCGCAACGTCGGCATTACGGCGGCCTACATGGGCAATAGCACCGAAGCCGTCTACTTCCAGGATGACATCAAGCTGAAGCCGCACCTGACCGTCAACCTCGGTCTTCGCTGGGAGTATGACCGCTGGCCCAATGAAGTCCACGGGCACCTCTCGGAATTCGACTTTCAGGACGATAAATTCGTATGGGCAGGTCCCAATCCCCTGCTGGGCGTCGGCCCCAATATCAATAACCCCCAGCTTATGACGCCTGACTACCACGACTTTGCGCCGCGGGCGGGATTGGCCTATAGTTTAGGCAATAAGACGACGTTGCGTGCCGGTTACGGCATCTTTTACTCCTCGAACTACTTTTGGGAGGGGCAGGGAGCGCGCGGTACATGGCCCTACGCCATCGCCGACACCATCAGCGGCATCAACGTGCCGGGCTCGACGCTGGTGAGCACGGAAACCATGTACCCCACGTACGACTTCCCCGTGGCGGGCACGCCTGCGGATGCCCAACATACCATGGGCCGGTACAACCGCACTCCTTACAGCGAGCAATGGAACGCCGGCGTGCAGCGCCAATTGGCGAATAACCTGATGCTGGAAGTCGATTATGTTGGGGATGGCGGCAGGCACATGTCGCTCTATACCAACCGTAACGATCCGGCACCGGGGCCGGGCGCCGTGGGCTCTCCAGGTCACTTCCGTCCCTACCAGTATGCCGACCCGGTGCTCGGTACCTATCCCACCTCGATCGGCTTGGGGGCGGTCAGTGAAATGGAGAATTCCGTCAGCTCCTCTTACAACGGCCTGCAAGTGAAGCTTGACAAGAAATTCTCCAATGGCCTGCAAGTTCTTGGCAGCTATGCTTGGGCCCACTACATTGACATTGGCGGATCAGGATTCTCCCAGAGTTCGGCGCCGGAGATTGATAACGACCCCGCCAACGACCGCGCGGACGGAACCTTTGACATGCGCCACATCTTCACTGCCAGTTGGGTCTATGATCTGCCGGCGGGGAGGGGACGACGCTTCCTGAACCACAGTAATTCGGCAGTGACCGCATTGTTGGGAGGTTGGGAATTCACCGGTATCGCGCATGCCAACACCGGTGCGCCGCTGGGGATCGGTTTGAACCAGGATATTGCCAATATCGGCCAGCGCTCGCTTGAAGAGCGGCCCAATTACGTAGGCGGCGTCCAGAGGATTACTCCACCTTCGAGTTCTGACCAGACGATTGGCTATATCAACAAATCGGCCTTTGTGATACCGCCTCTCTACACCTATGGAACCCTGGGTCGCAATACCGCGCGCAACCTGGGGATGCAGAACTTCGACCTGGGAGGGTACAAGAACTTTCCGATTCGGGAGAATAAGGAGAGCATCCAATTCCGGGCGGAGTTCTTCAACGCTTTCAATCACGTGAACCTGGGCGGCATCGATGGAACGCTTGAAGACTCAACCTTCGGTGATATCGGGTCGGTTCAGAACGATTCGCGAGAAATCCAGTTCGCCTTGAAATTGTATTTTTAGGCGCTCGATCCTAGATCAATACGCAGCAGCCTTTCCCGGCCGCCGGGTTCGCCCCGGCGGTCGGTTTGTCTTGGTGGGGCGAGTCGTGACGGTAGAGAAGCTGGGCATCTCGCGGCCTGCAACCCTCATCCGCCTCGCTTCAGGGGCCGGTAAGGCGAGGCAATCTGGCCCTCGCCTTCGCGCACGACCAGGACTTGGTTCGCTTCAACCTTCGTCAGACGGTCAACCTTCCCGCTTGGCCAATTGATCTCAACCAAATCCACCGTCTCTCTCTTTCCCAGGCCGAAATGCAGCCGAATATCGTTCCCCGAAAGCCAATTTCCACCGGTCCGGACCCGGTCATACTGGGTCAGATCCTGGGCTACGACTTTCACCCAGGCGCCGATGCCGTCGCGGTTGCTCTGTGTTCCGACGGTCCTTACCTGAAGCCAATGACCCACCACGCCTGACTGGTTGTGTAGCAAAACCGGCGGGCTGTCGATGTTGGTGATCGCGATGTCCAGGTTTCCGTCGTTATCATAGTCACAGCAGGCGGCCCCGCGCCCTCCCAATTGAAACGCGTTGAGCTCCACTTCTTTGGTCACTTCACGAAATTTTCCATTGCCGAGGTTCTGAAATAACTGGGGATGCTGGTGGTAATGTTCGTCTGTGAACAACCGGTCGACTTCCGGGTAGAGGTGTCCGTTGACCCAGAAGATATCTCGCCATCCGTCATTATTGTAATCTATAAAGAACGTCGCCATGCTGAGCAAGGGAATGGAGGGCTCCCCGATGCCGGAAGGGTATGACACATCGGTAAAAATTCCCTTTCCATCATTATGAAATAAGGTTTTATTATCATTGGCGTAGGTGGTGATGAACAAATCCATCCATCCGTCGTTGTCATAATCGCCGGGAGCGATGCCCATGTTGGCTTGCTCCATGCCTTCACCGTTGTAAGCGATCCCCACCAACTCGGCGACCTCTTCAAAAGTCCCGTTTTGTTTATTCCGGTAAAAATAATTGGGGCCGGAATCATTGGCGACTACGATATCGGGCCAGCCGTCTCCATCCAGATCTTCCATGAGGACAGAGAAACCGTAGCCCAAGCGCCTGTCCGTCACGCCGGCTTTCGCCGTGACATCGGTGAAAGTCCCATCACCATTGTTGTGATAAAGCACGTCGGGGGCGCCCTTCAGCCCGCGAGGCCCGCACGCCCGCATGACCTTGTTGCGATACGTGCAGGTAGGCTGTGCAGGCTGCGGAAGATGGTGCAAGTCGAAGTCGATATGGCCGGCTACGTAGAGATCCAGATGACCGTCGTTGTCGAAATCTCCGAAAGCCGCACCAGCGCTCCAAACCTGTTGGAGAGCGGCGACACCCGCCTGCTGAGTAATGTCGGTAAAGGTTCCGTCACCGTTGTTGCGATACAAAAGGTTGGGGCCATAGTTGTAGACGTATAGGTCCTGGAAGCCGTCATTATTGAAATCGGCCGCCACGGCTCCAAATCCCCAGCCATGCCCTCCAACACCCGCCTTGGCGGTAACATCGGTAAAGGTGCCATCCCCGTTGTTGCGGAAAAGGTAGTTGTGCGGCGGATTCTTCAGCCGCGCTGGACTCAGAAGGTTTTCGATTGTCGATCCATTCACAATGTACAAATCTACGTAGCCGTCGTTGTTGTAATCAAACCAGGTGCATCCGCTGCCGTACACTTCCAAGATCCAATTTTTTTCGCTGCTGCCGCAGGTAAGGGTGGCATGAATACCAGCTTCGCGCGCTACGTCGCGGAAGAGCCCGGCCGAAGATGGTTTTCCTCGATGATCTCCGCCGGGGGTCATCATTGACGTCGCCGATGTGCCCTCCCTCCAACCACTCTTGCCAACCGCGGGAAGCAGCAGGGGCGTGCAAAGGCGGCGGAGGAAATTTCGCCGCGAATTTTTGGAAGAGCCGATTCGCACAGAATTTCGATCCCCTGGCAGTTTGCTAAGAAAGCTCATGAGCTGTCGGGCACGGGATCACTTGCCTTCTTCCGGTTTACCTTGAGAGTAGCCAAGTTCTCTTGCCTTCTGAAATTCAGACTCGG
>JASHTO010000352.1 GCA_030040515.1 Terriglobia bacterium | reverse complement strand
ATTCAACGTAATATCGCTCGTGATGAGAAGGCCGCGCAGCCGCGCGTTCTGCGTGCGGACCAGCAGCCAGGCCGTGTTGTAATCCAAGAGAGCGGTTACGGTGATCGGAAGGCAATACCAGGGGTTCCAGGTGGAATAGAAAAAAAGGGAAAGGGCCACGAGCACGAAAGGACGAAGGGAATCGAAGCGCGATGCGCAGCGATAGAGAAGACAGGAAATCAGCGCAAAAAGGAGAAACGCTGGTTCGACGAGAGCCATGGGCCTTTGCCTGTTTATGAAGCCGGATAATTTACCCTATTCCGGTGATTCCGACTTGCGAAAGTTATCGTAGGCGGACATTAATTGATCGTAGAGCATGCCTGCCAGCTTCGCATAGCCCGGGGCGCTGAAATGGACGTAATCCGTGCGTCCCAATCCCGCCCGCACCCAACGGGTCATGGAGCCCGGTCCGCCCATGGCAGCTTGCTGGTCCCAATAGGCGCAGCCCGCGCGCAGAGCGGCTCTTCGCAGGGCGGGCTGAAGTTCCGCCTGTGCCGCCTGAAGGGAGATTCGGCGGAGCCTTCGCGGGTTGCCGCGGTCGGTGGGACCGGTGACCAGGATGGAAGCGTCCCCGGCATCGGCTTTGAGCTTGCTCAGAATTTGAAACGCGCTCTCTTCATACCCGCCTGCTGTGAAACCCGCCATCCCGATATCATTCGTTCCATAGGAAACGATGATCAATGCCGGATGGGATTGCTGAAGCAGCGCCCGCCGCAATTCGGGCAGCGGCCTTTCCAAGTCCGATAGGTGCGCACCGTTGACTCCATCGGTGTCGTAGACAATCCCCTGGGAGCCGCTAAGAAGTTCCACGCCCAGAAGACGGGCCGCGCTGCCGCAACTGCTGCGGATGGAGATCCTATGGGGGGCGGCGGCAAGCGGCGCGGAATTAGCAAGCTCAAGAAGATCGAGGGGCGAGCCTGCCGGCCAGGGTTTCCAGGGCGGCACGAGCGGTGTGGGCTTTCGGCGCTTCCTTCTCTGCGTGGCTGTAACGGGCGGCGCCGGGGGATCGGCCAGATCAGGCAGACCGGCCGGATCTGCCCACTCTCTTGGGCCGCCTGGGGAATCGCCGCTTGGCTCGGAGGGCTGCGTGGCCGGCGTGGCGGGGGGCGGAATCACCGCTTCCGCATGGGAAGTGAGGTCATGGTAGTTCGCATCATCCACCTGAATGTTCAGGCAGTCGCTGCCGGGGCTGGTGGCGGCGAAAACCTGAAACTGCGAGTAGGTGGCCAGCGCGGAGGCGGGATTGGCCTCGCGAAAGCTCTCAAGGCTCATCCCGCCCAAACCTACCACTCCGTCGGCTTCGCCGGAACGAAGGCCATCGGTTCGCCAATATTGCCCATCCAGAGATTGAGCCTGGGCGTAACGAATGGTGGACCACGGCCTGCCGGGGAGGACAAACCCCGGGCCACCATCGCCGAAGCGGGCCTGGAGTTTCTCACGGATGACTCCCGCCCAGTAGTCAGAGGCCACGTGGGAATCCCCAAAGTGAATGATGCGCACCACCTGCAGCCCCGGGGATTCTGAGGATTCAAGGTCTTCAAGCGTCTTGAAAAATGTCCCTAAAGGTTTCCCCTCGCCGGTTTCGATGGGCACGGGTTCGGGAGGAGTTAGGGGAACAGGCTTTGGCGGCGGGAGCCTTCGCCGAGTTGACCGGGAGCTGCTGGATGGCGATGGGGACTGCTGAAGCGTCGTCAGATTCTTCCGGTTGGAAAGGGCAGCCGCCACAGGAATCGTTGAGGAGCGTGCCCGGTCGTCGCCCCGCGCGCGGGGCAGGGGAATGAAACTCGCGGTGATGAAGAGAGCGGCAGTGAGCCCCGTTAACGAATGGCGCCGCCATGATCGCCCCTCGACTATCATTGGGCGGCGCTGTCGCAAGGACTGGATTTCCCGCGCATTATGCAAGCTGCTTCCTCGGCGCTGATCAACTTGCCGTGGCCCGAATCGATGGTGGACAGGTCATTGGTCACCACAATTTGGCCATCAGGCGTAAGGAAATAATAGACTTGCGAGGGCGATGGGTCCTGAAGGGATTCCACCTGGGAGCCTGACGAATGGCTCGCGTTAAGGCTCAGCGCGGGGTAAAGCGGGGGCAGAAGCTCACCCAGGCGGTCCTTGCTGCCCCAGGAAGCGGGCGTAATGGAGCCGTCGGGTTCCGCTCCCGCGTCGTACAACCTCATGATTCCGCCCACGATATAACGCCCCAAAAGGGCATATCCCTCGTTGGTAAAGTGGGTCATGTCCGTCCGCGCGAGTGGAGGAAGTTGGCTAGCCCAGCGCTCGGCGCTTCCTGCACCGCCCATAGCCGTGTGCAGGTCGAAGACAATGGCGCCCTCTCTTTCCGCCACATCCCGTTGCACCGCGATGATTTGCTGCAGGATTTGCTGGAAGTGTTGCGCTTGGCTGGGGCGGGAATCGCCGCGGTCCGGCGGAGTCAGCAGGATAACCAGCGCCGCGGGCGCCGCGCGGTGGAGGCGCGAAATGATGGCGGCGAGAGCGGCCTCGTAGGCGTTCTCATCAAGATACGATCCGCTGGTTTCATTGGTCCCGTAACCCAGAATGATCAGGTCCGGGTGCTCGCTTGAAACCTGCTCTTCGAAGGTTTCTTCGCGGCATTTCAGCAAGTACTCCGCTCGGGCGCCGACCAGGCCGAGCGCGCTATAGACGATTCCCGGCGCAGACCTTTCCACCGAGACACCAAGAATTCGGACTCGGCCGAAGTCCGTGGTTCGGATTTCAAAACGATGGCCGGCATCCGGTCCCGGCACCTGAAAGCTTGCCTCTTCCACCTGCGGAAAGGCGGCAGTCGTTTTCCGCACGCCGAGAAGCGAACCGTCCAGCAGGAATTCTGCCGCGCCGCCTTCCGGCTGGGCCAGGAAATAGACCCGAAACTCGCTTCCGGTCGCTTCGATCCAGGCGCTCTGGTGGGGAGACTCCGCCTCGACGTAACTCAGCGACAGGCCCGTATCCTCCACAGGACTGGAATAAGTGGGATGGTAGCGCTGCCAGCCATAGGTGTTCCCGTAGGCAATATTCGTGCTCGAAAGGTGGGGACCGCCCCAAGGCAGAGCCAGGCCGGGCCCCGCATCCCCGAACATACTCTGAAGGTAGAGCCGGACTACGGAGCTCTCAGTGTCCGAAGCGATGTGGGAATCTCCAAAATGCAGGATGCGGACTTTGCGCGCGTGCTGCGTTTCGAGGGAATGCAAGGAGGAAACAAAGCTATCCACAGGGGTGGGGGGTGCACCGTCCGGCCGGGACCATCTTGCCGCCAACAGCACGACCGCGACCAGCGCCGGGACAGACACCCTGAGGGGTATCGACCCGCGCTGCCTGCTCCATAAATGGGATCGGGACAGCCTCCTGACATACTGCCTCATGCCATTCACCTCAAAAACTCGCAGGGGTGGCCCCACCAATCTCCAAATCAAGAAAAGCGGAATTATTTACTTGACAAACCCATTCTCTTACCCTATCATGTTCTTGGATAGGAGAAGCCCATGAAGCTCAAGAACATCGCAGACCATTTTAGCTCAGAAGAAGCCGCACGTAAATTCCTAGAAAAAACTTTGTGGCCCGATGGCGCGGTCTGCCCACATTGCGGGGTTGTGGGAGAGTCCTACCGGCTTGAGCCGAAGGAAGGCAGCAAGACCCACGTTCGCCCTGGCGTGTGGAAGTGCCGAGAGTGCCGCAAGCAATTCACCGTGCGGGTGGGAACAATCTTCGAGGATTCGCACGTCCCCTTGCACAAGTGGCTTCTGGCGCTTCACCTGATCTGCGCGAGCAAGAAAGGAATGAGCGCCCACCAACTACACCGGATGCTGGGAGTTACCTATAAGACTGCTTGGTTTATGGCGCATCGAATTCGTCACGCAATGACCGAGACTGGCATTCTCCCCAAGCTTGGCGGAACTATTGAAATTGATGAAACCTATGTCGGCGGAAAATTGAAGGGGCGGGGAGTGAAAGCAGCAAAGGACAATAAGGCTCCGGTCGTAACCCTTGTTGAGCGTAATGGACGCGCACGGTCTTTTCACGTTGAG
>JASHTO010000351.1 GCA_030040515.1 Terriglobia bacterium | reverse complement strand
CGAGAATCTTGATGGTTGAAGACACCCTGCTACCCCCGTGCCGAAACTCGAAACTGGAAAATCGAAACTCGACACCGAATTTCGATTTTCGAATTTCGGGTTTCCTAGTATGTCCGTTTGCCGCGCCGCGCCTTGGCGCGATAATGCCCGCTTCTGCCCCCGCTCTTTTCCAGCAAACGCAGTTCGGAGATTTCGATCCCGCGGTCCGCCGCCTTGCACATGTCGTAGACCGTCAACGCCGCCACGGCCGCGGCGGTGAGGGCTTCCATTTCCACTCCGGTGGGACCTTTGGTGCGAATGGAAGAGAAAATCTCCACGCCATTCTTGCAGAAATTGGCCCGAACATCAATATGACTTAGCAATAAGGGATGGCAAAGCGGGATCAGTTCGGCGGTGCGCTTGGCCGCGGCAATGCCCGCCACGCGCGCGATCTCCAGCGGATTGCCCTTGGGATTCCGCCGGGCGGCGCGCAGAGCGGCGGCGCTCATCTTCACGAACACGGCGGCCGTCGCTTCGCGCAGAGTTTCCGGCTTGGCGGAAACATCCACCATGCGGACGCGGCCCGAGGAATCGTAGTGGGTCAGGGGTTTTCCCATAGGTGATGATCATCCGGCAGACCGTAAGGTTGCCGCGGGGACTGCATGAGCCCCAAAGGGGCAAGCC
The DNA here is from genome assembly GCA_030040515.1 of Terriglobia bacterium. Classification (GTDB taxonomy): domain Bacteria; phylum Acidobacteriota; class Terriglobia; order UBA7540; family UBA7540; genus Bog-366. The sequence continues at coordinate 2,198 of JASHTO010000351.1, read as the reverse complement.
CAGGCCGAAGGCCTGGGTCAGCGGAGGCTCCACGAAATCAGGAGTCCTGAAAGGGTGGAAGGGCCTATTTCAAATCCCGGGCGCCACGATATCATGGCGGTATTCGTATGTCGCCCTTTCAGAGCTGCGAAATTGGAATTGCACCCTTAACCCAGGCCTTCGGCCTGGGCTTTGTTAAAACGCCCTTTCGGGGCTCTTCTACTTCAGCATCACGTCCACCCCATCGCCCGCCGCCAAGGTGGTCTGCTCCGGATGAATCACCAGAAAGCAATCAGCAGCAGAAACGCCCACCACATCGCCGGAGCCCTGCCAGCTTACCTGGCTCACGACCGTCTCTCCGGAGGAGCGCTCCAGGCGCGCCGGCACGAACATCGTCAGGCCGACTTTCTGCTCGAATCGCCTGGCCAGACGGGCGCGCAGAAAAAGCGGCGGCGTGAATTCCCCGCCCCCCAGGACCTCCAACGCCGGGCGTGCGAACAAGGCGAAAGTGACGTAAGTGGATACCGGATTCCCCGGCAGGCCGAAGAAGAACTTCCCTGCCGCCTGACCGAAGACCACGGGCTTCCCGGGTCGAATCGCCACGGATCGAAAGTGGAATTCGGCGCCCAGTTCCGCCAGCACTTGCTCCACCAAATCGTACTTTCCGGCTGAAACTCCTCCGGTCAGGAGGAGCATATCGGCGTTCAAACCCTCTTCGATCAGGGTGCGCAAATCGCCGGCGCGATCGGGCGCAATCTCCAAGCCGTGGGGGATTCCGCCCGCTGCGGCCACCTGCGCGGAAAGAGAAATGGCATTGCTATTGCGAATCTGGAACCATGCGGGTTGGCCCTCAACCGGCACTAATTCGTCTCCGGTGGGAATGATGGCCACGGTGGGGCGTGCAAACACCTGCACGCGCGACTTCCCTACCATTGCCAGCAGGCCCATCTCCGCCGCGCCCAGCCGCTTGCCCCTCGGCAACACGGGGGAGCCCACCGCCGCTTCACTTCCCTGCCTCACAACGTGCTCACCGGCTTGCACGCTGCGCTGGATTCGGACCTTGTCACTTGGCGATTCGGTGTACTCCACCATCACCACGGAATCGGCGCCGGCCGGCAAGGGCGCGCCGGTCATGATGGAGATGCACTCTCCCGCTTCCATGCGGCCCGCAAAGTGCCCGCCCGCGCGGATTTCGCCCCGCAGGCGCAAGTCGACGGGCGGCGTTGCCACGTCTGCCGCGCGCACGGCATATCCATCACGAAGCGAACGGTGAAAGGGAGGATAATCACGGTCCGCCACCACCTCTTCCGCCAGCACTCGCCCACCCACCGCTTCCAAGGGCACCACTTCCCTGCGCGGCTGCAAGCCGGCATCGGCCAGCTTCTTTTTGACCAACGCCAGCGCGCATTCAAACGAAATTGTTCTGGTGGGGGTGTCGGGCATTTGTTTTCAGCAACCATCCTCCAGAGAAAAACTCCTCACCCTATCACCCTTTCTCCCCTGGGGAGAGGGAAGAGGGGGAGGGGAGTTGGGGTGAGGGGTCCATCTGAAACGATGAAAGCCTACGACTTGTCGATTCCCGGAACTGCTTACGGACATAGAACCGACTCATCCAGCCACACGCACTGCTCGCGCTCGGGGCCGGTTGAGACCATGGCAATTTTCACTCCCGCCTGGTCCGCCAGGAAGCTGAGGTAATCGCGCGCGCGCGGCGGCAGTTGCGAGGCCTCCTGCGCGCCAAAGGTATCTTTCTGCCAGCCGGGAACGGTTCGATAATGCACCTTCAACTGCTCGAGGCTTTCGACCTCGGCGGGGAAATTCTTGAACCGCTTGCCCTTGAATTCGTATTCGACGCCCACGGGAATTTCCGCCAGGCTATCGAGAATGTCCAGCTTGGTGATGATCAGGGCACTGAGATGATTCACGCGCGCGCTGTAGCGGGCCAGCGGAACATCAAACCAGCCGCATCGCCGCGGGCGCCCGGTGACGGCGCCGTATTCGCCGCCGCGCTTGCGAATCTCTTCCCCTTCCGCACCCAGAGCTTCCGTGGGAAACGGCCCACTACCCACGCGCGTGGCATAGGCCTTGGAGACGCCCACCACCGCATGGATGCGCGTCGGCCCCACGCCGGTGCCCGTGCAGGCTCCGCCGGCCGCGGCACTTGAACAGGTGATAAACGGATAGGTGCCGTGGTCGAGATCCAACAGCGTTCCCTGCGC
>JASHTO010000350.1 GCA_030040515.1 Terriglobia bacterium | reverse complement strand
GCGGACGACTATCGTGAGGATGGGGGAGTGGTACAGTCTGGTATTTCAGCGTAGGGGCACCCCTCGTGGGTGCCCTGGCCATGGCGTCTGCGAGGCAGTGGGCAGGCGCGAGGCCTGCCCCTACGTAATTCAAACCGTACCATTGCCGAGGAGGGCACACGGTTTCCCGCATTGCGCCGTGGTGGTGTACACTGGCGAGCCATGTCCATGCACGTCCTTAATTCCCACTTGAGGTTCGTTGAATGACCTCGCCGGGCGCCGGTAAAGTGCATGAGGCGCTTTCCCGCGGAAATTGGGAAAGCGCCGTCGCCATGCTGCAAAACCTCGGTCCCGCGCAAGCCGCCGAGCTGCTGGTGGGCCTGGCGTTCGAGGAACAGCAGGTTCTTTTCCGCATCCTGCCGGATGATTTCGCCGCTGCCTTGATAAGCCGCTTCCCGTATTACCACTCGTACGTCCTGCTCCACACTCGGTCACTGGAGCATTTGCGCGCCATCGTCAACAAAATGCCGACCGGCGAGCGGCTCCAATTTCTCGACGAATTGCCGGGCGAAGCCTGGCAGCGCCTGATGGATGAAATTTCGGGTATGCCCGAGGGCGGCGAGGGCGCGGCAGCAGAAACAGCGGGCGCGGTTTCCAAACGCCCTCCGGCGGTCGAGCCCATTGCCGAGGCCGTGCAGGTTGAGAAATCCTTTCTCCAGCCCGATGGCCACCAGATTCAGGTGATCGCCCCTACGGATTTGTCGCTTGAGCCGGACACGATCACCGCTCTCCTGGGTCCATCGGGATCAGGAAAATCCACACTCCTGCGGATTCTCACGGGCTTGGTGCAGCCCACCAAGGGCATTGTGCTTTGGCACGGGCAGCCTTTGCACGAATGCGCTCCCAATCTGGCCATCGTGTTTCAAAGCTTCGCGCTGTTTCCCTGGTTGAGCGTCCTGGACAACGTGGAGACTCCGCTGCTGGCGCGCGGCATGGAGCATGAGGAGCGTCACGATCGCGCCGTGCGCGCGCTTCACGCCGTCGGACTGCAAGGGTTCGAAACCGCTTACCCCAAGGAACTCTCCGGCGGAATGAAGCAGCGCGTGGGGATTGCGCGCGCGCTGGCGCTCGAGCCGGAGATTCTCTTTATGGACGAACCCTTTTCGGCACTCGACGTCCTGACCGCGGAAAATCTGCGCGGCGAGCTCATGGAACTGTGGCTCGGAAAGAAAATCCCCACCCGAAGCATCTTTCTGGTGACCCACAATATTGAAGAAGCGGCGACGCTGGCGGACCGCATCCTGGTGCTGGGAAGGAACCCCGCGAGGATCCGCGCCGACTTCCGCATTCCGCTCAAGCGTCCGCGCGACCGCCGCTCCGCTGAGTTTCTAGTCTACGTCGATTACATTTACAAGCTGATGACGCAGCCTGAAATCGTGCCGGCTCTCCCCGCCGCCCCCGCAGCCAAGCCACCCTACCCCATGCTACCTCACGCCCGTCCCGGGGGTATTGCCGGATTGCTGGAATTGGTGAATGACCGCGGCGGCAAAGAAGATTTGTATCACGTCGCCGACGAGCTTCAGTGGGAGGTGAACGACCTGCTGCCGATCCTCGAAGGTGCAACCCTGCTGGGCTTTGCCCGAACCGAAAAAGGCGATGTGGAAATTACCGCAGCGGGGCGCGCGTTTGCGAATGCCGATATCCCCACGCGCAAGGTGCTCTTCCGAGACGCCGCGCTGGCACATGCCACGCTCCTTCAGCACATTCGCAGCAGTCTGGCCAGCAAATCCGACGGCGCCATGCCCCTCGAATTCTTTCGCGACATTTTAGACGAGCATTTTTCCGCCGAAGAGACCCAGCGGCAGATCGAAACCGCGCTGAACTGGGGCCGCTATGGCGAAATGTTTTCCTACGACGCAGAAAGCGACAAGCTCTATCTGGCCCGGCTTGAACACGCCAGCGACTCGAAGCGTGACTTGCTGCGCCAATCCTAATGCCTGCGCCTTCCAAAACCTCTTCAGGAGTCCCCCCCTGGGGGCAGTTTCCCGCCGCGGCCCCTTCGTTGCTGCGCGACCTGCCGATTCTGATTGGCGGGCTGGCAATCTTTTACGGGCTTCTGGTATTTGCGCGCTATGGCGTGGGGCCTGTCAACACGCAGGCGGAGATTCAGCTTTATCCTGGCGCCCTCCCCAAATACGCCTTTTTCTCCGTCACGCGCATTGCCATCGCCTACTTTCTCAGCCTGGGCTTCACCCTGATTTATGGATACGTTGCCGCCTACAACGCCAGGGCGGAACGGCTGATGATTCCTCTTCTGGATATTCTGCAATCCATTCCCGTGCTCAGCTTCCTTCCTCCCGTCATGATCGCCATGATCGGCTTGTTTCCGCACAGCCAGCTCGGAGCGGAGCTCGGGTGCATCGTCTTGATCCTGACCGGGCAAGTTTGGAACATGACCTTCAGTTTTTACTCTTCCCTGAAGAGCATTCCGCGCGAGATGCACGAGGCGGCAGAGGTCTATCGCCTGAGCTGGTGGCAGCGGCTTTGGCAAATGGAACTTCCCTTTTCGGCGATTGGGCTCATTTGGAACTCCATCATGTCGGTCGCCGGCGCGTGGTTCTTTCTGATGGCGTGCGAAATGTTCACGCTGGGGAATCGCGACCTGCGGCTGCCCGGGTTGGGTTCGTATCTCCAAACCGCCGCCAACCAGGGCGATACTCGCGCCATTGCCTGGGGACTGGCGGTCATGGTGGCGATTATTGTACTGATCGATCAAGTCGTCTGGCGACCCATCATCGCCTGGGCGGAGAAATTCAAGTTCGAGCAAGTGGAGTCTGCCGAACCCGCGCATTCCCCGATTTTGGATTTATTGCGCCGCTCAAAGCTGCTTCCACTCGCTGCGCGGCTCACGCTGCGGCCGGCGAGTGAAGCGCTGAATCTTTATTTTTCTCGTGCCGCCGCGTCGCGCATCGGCCAGTCAGAGGAGCGTACGGTCACGCGATGGACGTGGCGTGTCCTGATGGCCTTGGGGCTCGTCGCCACTTGTTACGCCGTTTTCCGAATGGCCCGGATGCTTGCTGCGGTTTCGAGCGCGGAGGCCTGGGGAATCGTGCGCGGCGCGGGCGCAACCTTCCTCCGCGTGGAAGCCACCCTGGCGTTGGCGGGATTATGGACCATACCCGTGGGAGTTTATGTGGGATTGCGGCCGAAACTCTCCGCGCTGATTCAGCCACTGGCCGAAATTGCCGCATCGGTGCCCGCTACTGCCTTGTTTCCCGTCATCCTGCTGGTCCTCGTTCGGGCTGGCGGCGGGATGGGCGTCGGATCGATTCTTCTTCTGCTGCTGGGCACCCAGTGGTACATCCTGTTCAACATCATCGCCGGCGCCACCGCCCTTCCCACCGACCTGAAGGAAGTATGCGGCGTCTTCCGCATGGGCAAGGTCGAACGTTGGCGCAAATTGTTTCTGCCCGGAATTTTCCCCTACCTCATCACTGGATTCATCACTGCATCAGGCGGCGCCTGGAACGCCAGCATCGTGGCGGAGTACTTCCGCTTCCAGGGTAAAACTCTCTCCACCGTCGGACTGGGCGCCGTAATCAGCCAGGCGACGGACGCGGGAAATTTTCCCATGCTCCTGGCCGCAACTATTGGCATGGCCGCGATGGTGGTCACGTTCAATCGCCTGGTCTGGCGGCGACTCTACGGTTTGGCGTCCACCAAATTCAAATTGGAAAGTTGAATCGGTTGGGAAATCCGCTGGGAGACGAATTCGGCCGCCAGAAAGGCAAAAGGCTGCCTTCGTTTCCGGGCACAAACCAATCCCTCGATGCCGGAACGCGACAGCCTTTTGCAATTAGCGAGTGGGCTAAGACTTCAGCCGGTTTACTCTTCCCACCAATTTACTAACTGTCCCGTTGAAGGATCCAATGTCATTCTGGCGGCCTGATGATTGAAGTCAAACATCCCGAGCAGTGAACCTGCCTTCGCGTCCGTGGAATCTCCTCCGAGACGTCCCAGGTTCCAATTGTCTTCGATAAAGCGAATGATTGAAGACTGGTCCGTCATGCGATGGTCAATGTAATTGCTCCTGGCGTATTTTGAAATCACCACGAGGGGCAAGCGCGGCCCGTATCCGCAACGGCCCGGAGCACCGCCACTGGGGGTTGTTCCGCAGGCGCCCGGGGCGCTCAGGTAGTCATCATCGGCACTGCTCGACTGGTTGACGACCGTGTCCATCTGGTGGTCGTACCAGCCATCGGAATCGTCGTAGGCGATGAAGATCACCGTATCGTCCCAGTATTTGCTGTTTTCAATGGCGTTCACCGCAGTCACCAGCCACGTCTGCTCGTCCAGAGGAGTGGAATTTCCGGGATGGCCGTTTTGGAGCGCCTTCGCCTTCACGAAGCTGACGCTCGGCAAGTTGCCGTTGGTAATCGCCGAGAGAAAGAGGCTGAGATCATATTCGTGATTGGCCTGGTCGGTGTAGCCAACCGGACCGGTGGGCGGCAGGTGATGCGGGTTGGCCGTCGCGAGATTATAGGCGAACCCATTGTGGTGAGAAACGTAATCGGTCACGTCAGAGAGGCCCGTGGCGGCATCGCTCGACTCCGAGGCACACACCGATTTCAATATCGTTGTGCCGTTGTAAAGCGAGGTCGGAGCGAATCCCCCTTGGAACCAGCCCCAAGTGATATTCTTGGCGTTCAGCAAAATACCGATGTTGGGATTGGTCGTCGTTCCGTGCGTGCTCTTCGTTGAACAATCGTCGTAGCCGGCATCGATGTCACCGATGAGGGTGCCGCTCTGCAAGCCACCGGCGATGGTTCCCCCCGTAGAACTCGTGCCGGTGATCGTGACGTTAGTCGTCGATCCCTCCACGAGATTCAGCACGCCGACCGTGGAAGGACCAAACATCGTCCCGTAAAAGTTGTCGCTCAGTGAGTAGTGCTGCGCCCAGTTCCACATGGCCGTTACAGTGTTGCCGTCGTAATAGCCCATCACGATCCCGGGACCCGTGGTTACGTCAGCACAGCTTGTTCCCCCGGTCCCAGTGCTTTGAACAAACGCGTCCATCAAACCATGATCAAAGGCTTTTTGCTCAGGAGTGTAGCTATGGTCCTGGTCACTGGTTAACGGGCAGGTGCGGTCCAAACGGAAAGGCTGGGTGGAGTTGGGGTTTTGATCCAGGAGCCCGCCGCTCAGAAGGTTGTTGGCACGGGGAGTAAGCGGGTCGGCATGAAATTCCGGTTCACCCTCGGGATTGGCCGCGTACGGATACGTCCCGAAATAATGGTCAAACGAGATGTTTTCCTGAAACAACACGACGACGTGCTTGATGGGCGTTGCAGTCGGTCCGGTGACGATCGCATCTTCCGCCTTTTCGCCCGTCGGGAAGGCTACGGCCACAGCCACAGCCGCGAGGAACACCGCCAAACGACGCGAGAATTTTTTGGTCATGGATTCTCCTTCTTGTTGGATTTCTCATGGCGACCCCCGATTCCCCGGAGGGATGAAATTCAAAGCGAGGGAAGCTTCGAGGGCGCACTGAGGATTTTATAGTAATATTTTTGTTGTTAGCATATTATAACTTTTGGGTTAATCTAATATGAATGTCCAGCGGTTGCGGCCGACGGCGGAGGGTTAGGCGGGAGGACGCGAATAGTACCCATCATGCCGCCGTCTTCGTGCTCCAGCAAGTGACAATGGTAGAGGAAGGTGCCCACAATGTTCGGATCGCGGAAATCGATGCGCACTTTGACGCTGGGATAGTAACGGCTTTTGCCGTCCCAATACGCCACGTTGATAGTGTCCCGAAGGAAAGGCTCATCCAGCGGTATACCATTCCATTGCAATAGCATAAAGTGAGTTTGGTGAATGTGGAACGCGTGGACTTCGCGCGTTCTGTTTTCAATAATCCAGTCTTCCACGTCTCCACTGCGGACCGTGATGTTGGGATTGGGTGCGGCAGGATCGAACGGAGCGGGGGTCTGCCCGTCCACAGTGATGTAGAAGATTGTAGGGCTCGCGGGGTTCGCGGGGTCCTGCGGCTTCTCGGAGAAGTACAATTTTCTTTGCACCGCCGGCTTCACATTCCCCAGCCAGGCGATTTGCGGCCGAGGCAAGGGCGCCGGCGCAGCCGCAAGTTCTCTGCGCGGTTCAGGCGCGCCGGCATCCGCAAGGATTGCGGCCAAGGGCCGCGTGGGATCATTTTCCCCGGCCGGCCCGGTATCAAAGCTGCGTGTAATCAACTTCGCCTGTGCCCCCGCCCGTGGCCCTTTCATGATGAATTCCACGCGGCCGGCGGGGGGCAGCAAAATGTGACTTTCCCAAAGAATCCGGTTGCCGGCCATGCCGTTCTCATTGATGGGGATGCCATCCAGCGCCACCACTCCGAGCGACTGTGGCGAGCCATTCGCAATGATTTGCAGATTCAGGTAAGTGATCGCCGATGCGTTCAACACGCGCCACAGTTGCCGCTCCAACGGCTTGATGCGAATCACGGCCGGTTTGTACTCCGGGTAGGGAACGGGAATGAAATTAATCGAAAGATCTTTGGCCGGCTTGCCGCCGCCGGTGCCAGTGTTCAGCACATCCCCCTCGGCATCATGCAGCACGATCGGCGGTGGGACGTTCCCGGAATTCACAGGTGGGGCATCCGGATGAAGCAGATCTTCGTCCCGAATTATGAAGGTGCGCTCCGGCAAACCCGCAAGCAGCGTGTTGGCGCGCTCCAGGCCTTCCACAATGATCGCTCCGGAAGCGCCTCCCAGCACTTGCAGACTGGTGAAACCGTGAACGTGCGGGTGGTACCAGTACATACCGGGAGCTTCATCGGCAGGAATTTGAAAGCGATATTCGAAGGGTTTGGCGTCTGGGGGGATAAACGTCTTGAGGACATCATCCTCATGGCAGGCCGGCGGGACAGTAAGTCCGTGAAAATGGAGGTTCGTGGATAGCGCATCCATTTCCCCGCTGGCGCATGGATTAGAAGTGACGTGCATGTGAGCGGCTCTCATGCCGATTCCCGGCCGTGCCGGCAAAACCGCTTTCAACTCGTTTTTAAGGTCGAGGTTCAACTGATCCCCTGCCCTCAGACGCAGCACCGGAGCTTCCTGACCCTCTGCATCAATGTAGCAGTAGCGCACAAATCCAGCCGCATCTACAAAATTCCGGTAGGTGAGCTGGACCTTCAGCACTCCGTTACGGCTTTCGAGCTCCGGCGGTTCGGGAACCACACTGCCCACCGCAGGACGAGCGCAAGGTTCGGCTGAGCGGCTTTCCCCCCGGGCATGATCGCTGAATGTTGCTACCCCGATCGCCGCGCACATCAAAACACGCATCGAAATTGTCTTCACCCTACACAAAGCCGCGCGTCGTGCGCTCTTTTCCTTTAAGGTCTGAGCTCTTCTGAAATCGTCAACAATTTGAAAGAAGGCATTCTACAGGGCAGGCGAGTCCAAGCAGATGAAGTCCAGGTGAAATTTCCATTAAAAATATTCGGTTACGCTTTCTTTCCTTATCGCGGATTCCTGTGTTTTTTAGCTTTGCTTTACCTTAACCTCAACCAGCGCCGCGCCCCAGCTCAGCCCGGCTCCGAATGCCGCGATCACCACTTTTGTCCCAGGCACAAGCAATCCGGCAGCTTGAGCCTCTGATGCCGCGATCAGCCATGAGGCTGAGGAGGTGTTGCCGTACTTATCGCCATTGATAAAGCATCTGCGGCGATCGATTTTGAGCTCCTGCATGAGCCTTTCGAGCAGCCGCAGGTTTGCCTGGTGGAACAGGAAGAGTCCAATGTCGCCCACGCGCAGGGAATTTTTTTCAAGCAGTTCAGCGACCGAGCGGGCGAGTTTGCGCACGGCGTGCATGATGATGGTGCGGCCGTCCATTTGGAGCGTGGATCCGAAATCCATGCGCAAGGCGTCGGAAAAAGTGGCGTCGCTCGCGACCTGAACGTCGCGAATCGCCAGAGGGCCATCGCCGGGAGCAACCAGGCAGGCTCCGGCGCCATCGCCGAATAAGATAGCAGTTTCCTTCACGCGCGGTCCCTGCGCCAGCGCGCTGGTCATGGTTTCCGCAGCCACCACCAGGGTCGGCCCCCACTGCTCACACATGCGGGAGGCGAGCGCCAGTCCGAACAACCCGGAGATGCTGGCGAGGTGCAAATCAAAAGCCGGAATCGT
>JASHTO010000349.1 GCA_030040515.1 Terriglobia bacterium | reverse complement strand
AGAATGGCTATGGCGAGCTGGTGGCCACCACGCTTTCCCGCCGCACCATGCCTTTCATTCGCTATCGCTCGCACGATGTGACCCGGTTCATCAAAACGCCCTGCGCGTGCGGCGCACCCCTTCAGCGCATTGAGCGCATCCGCGGCCGCCGGGACGAGATGGTGGTGATGGGCGCGGGAAACATGTACCCGGAAATATTCGAGCGGGTTCTGCATGACGTTTCCGGCATCGCCGAAAACTGGCAGGTGGTGGTGCGGCAGGACGGACTGCACGACATTCTGGAATTCCGCATGGAATTGACCAACGGCATCAGCGCCACAACCGTCGAGTCGGCCATTCAGGCAAACCTGAAAGCTCTCTACCCCGATGTTTGGGCAAATCACGCGTGCGGAATGTACCAGCTTCGCTTCAGTTTTCTTCCGCGTGGGAGCATAACCCAAGGGAGAAAGCGGCGCAGGTTGATTGATGAGCGGGCGGCGTGAAAAGAAAGGGTAAAGGGTAAACAAACAATTCTTGAAATTACCCTTCAACATTCTGAGGAAGAAGATAAGAAGGATTGGGAACTCTATGATGAAAAAAACGCGTGATACAACCGCGCAGGAGATGGAGCCGGTTATTTTTTGTGATTTCGACGGCACCATTACCCAGCTTGACGTTACCGACCAGATTCTGTCGCATCTCGCGCATCCCTCGTGGCGCGAAATCGAACAGCAGTGGATGCAGGGACTGATCGGCTCGCGCGAATGCATGGAGCGGCAGGTCGCCCTGGTGAATGCTCCCCTGGAGGAGCTGCATGCGGCGATCGATGCCGTGGCCGTGGATGCCGACTTTGTACCCTTCTGCAAGTTCGCGCGCAAGAAACGATGGCCCGTTTACGTTTTGAGCGACGGATTTGATTACGTTATCCGCCGCATCCTGAAGCGTGCCGGCGTGGAAAGGCAGTTCCGCAGCGGTTCCACCTTGTTCGCGAGCGCGCTGAGCGTGGAGGGGCGGCGGCTGACACTTTCGTTTCCCCACTCGCAGGAACCTTGTGCCCATGGGTGCGCAACCTGCAAGGCGGCGCTCATCACTCGCCTGCAGGAGGGCCGCCGGCCCGTGGTTTTTGTGGGTGATGGCATGTCGGACCGCTTCGCCGTGGAGGTTGCTGACGTGATTTTTGCCAAGCGGCAATTGCTCGCCCACTGCCGGGTAAACGGCATCGCCTGCCATCCGTTCGAGACCTTTAAGGATGTACAGAACGGCCTCGAACGCTTGCTGGTCCCCCTGCCCGCGCGGCGATTGCACCATGCGGCCGTTGCAGTGTCTTAGCACAAAGGTGAAACTCGAAAATCGAAATTCGAGACTCGACGCTTGCCAAGGATTTCTATTTTCCGGATGGAGGTTCCTCCGCTTTGGCGATTTCTGAACCCGCTACCCGCACCGCTGAACTTCTGGACCTCGAGCGCAAGTACTGTTCTTTCGGCGATACAGTCCATTACCTCGATCCACCAAAGGTTTTTGTCGACTGCGAGGGCTGCCATCTATACGACGAGCAGGGCACGCCCTACCTGGACTTGCAGATGTGGTATTCAGCGGCGAGCTTGGGGTACAAGAATCGCCGCCTGGGTGAGGCGCTGAAGCGCCAGGTGGACCGCCTTCCTCAGCTTGCCTGCCAGTATCTGCACGCGGAGAAAGTGGAAGTGGCCGCGCGCATCGCCCAGTATTGCGAGAAGCGCTTCGGAGTGAAGGGCCGCGTTCACTTCAACGTGGGAGGGTCGCAGGCCATTGAAGACTCGCTCAAGCTGGTGCGCAATTACACAGGCAAAAACCTGATGTTCGCCTTCATGGGCGGATATCACGGGCGAACCCTTGGCGCGAGCGCCATCACGTCCAGCTACCGCTACCGCCGGCGCTACGGACACTTCGGCGACCGCGCGCAGTTCATTTTCTATCCGTACTGCTATCGCTGCATCTATAACCTCAAGCCCGAAACGTGCAATCTTCATTGCCACGATCAGTTCGCGCAGCTTTTCTCCAACGAATATCACGCCGCGTGGGATGCCAAGGCGCAGTCGGCGGAGTTCGGCGCGTTTTACATTGAGGCAGTGCAGGGGACCGGCGGGTACGTGATTCCTCCGCGCGACTATTTCAAGCGTTTGCAGCAGACCTGCCGCGAAAGAAAGATTCTGATCGTGGATGACGAGATCCAGATGGGCTTCTATCGAACAGGGAAATTCTGGGCCATCGAGCATTTCGGCATCACGCCGGACATTATCGTGTTCGGGAAGGCGCTGACCAACGGTTTAAATCCGCTTTCCGGCATCTGGGCGCGCGACGAATTGATTACGCCGGAGCTGTTCCCGCCTGGATCGACGCACTCCACGTTCTCTTCGAATACTCTGGGCACCGCCGTGGCGCTTGAAGCGCTGAAGATGATGGAGGAAGAGGATTACGAAAAGCTGGTGAACGAAAAAGGTGCTTACTTCCTTGCCGGATTGCGCAGATTGCAAGCGCGATATCCCGGAATCATCGGGCAGGTAGACGGCCTCGGTCTCGCGCTCCGCCTGGAAGTCTGCAAGCCGGATGGAATTACGCCCGACCGCGAGCTCACCGACCGGATTTTTGCGGAAGGCATTCAGGGCAAATTGCAAGGACGCGGCCGCAAGTACGGCCTGGTGCTGGACGTCGGCGGCTATTATAAAAACGTCTTCACGCTTGCGCCGTCGTTCACCATCACGCAGGAAGAGATGGATCTCGGGCTGAGTCTGCTCGACCAACTGTTTCAGCGGTGCATCAATTGCTGAGTCGGAGAGAATATAGTGACGACGTCCGATTGTAGCAGCGGTCTACGACCGCCGTTTTCGGCGCTCAGAGAGCGCCGTTACAAGGGGAGTGCTGTCACAATATTTTGTCATCGTCGATAGGTTACAGCGCTCGGTAATCTGGGAGCAAGGGTAAGGGACTCCGCACTTTCCTCTTCTTGCGGCAGAAAGCGTTTCTTTGGCGCGGCGGACGGCGAATCAGGCTTTCAAATGCTGCGATCCGGGACGCAAATTCGATTCAGAACGAGGGAACATTATGGGATTCATGACCAAGGACCCGCAGGTTCGTGTTGACGACGCTGTTGATTATATTATCAGTCGGGCGCCGCGGGGCGACCAAGCTGCGGTAACAGCCTGTCTTGCCGCCTTTGTCGCCAACCTTGGCTCGCCGCAACTAAAAGAATTACCTGGGAGAAGATGCCCTCCAGCGACGGCGTTTGCGTGAGTTGACGCAAGTTTTCCACGGAATCATCCGCCACCACGCGGCCCTTGTGCAGGATGATAATCCGCTGGGCGAGGCGTTCGACAACTTCCAGCACATGCGAGCTGTAGAGAATGATTTTTTCCTGCTCGGCGAGCAGCTTCAGCAGGTTTCGGAACAGAAGCGCAGAGGTGACGTCAAGGCCGGAGAGCGGCTCGTCGAAGATCAGGACGTCGGGGTCGTGAAGCAGCGCAGCCGCAATGAGGGTTTTCTGGCGCATGTCGCGCGAATACGAAGCGCTCAGGGCGTGCCGGTGGCGATGCATCGAGAGCAAGTGCAGCAAGCGCTCAATTCTTTCTTCGAGGAGGGGCTCAGGAATGGATCGCAGGCGCCCGACCAGCAGCAGGTATTCCCATCCGGAGAGATATAGAGATGGGGCTCCTTGGGAACGTACCCCAGCCGGCGTTTGAACTCGACAAATTGCGAGCGGATATCGCAACCTTTGTAGAAAATTCCTCCCTGTGTGGGCGGGAGCAATCCCACCAGCATCTTCATGGTGGTGCTCTTCCCGGAGCCGATGGGGCCGAGATAGGCAGTCACCTCGCCCGGTCGTAGCGTGAAGCTGACCGCATCGACGGCAGGCAGCCGCGTGTAGCATTTGGTGAGTTCCTTGATTTAGCATAGCGCCGCTCCGCGGACGGGGATTTGGAGCCGACAAACCTGTGCCCGGTTTACGGCATTGGATGGTGGGACAGGACGCCACGTTGCACGGGCTGCAAATTGCCCCGCACCATGTTTGCTTAGGGGTTGACGGGGCGAAGGAAACCTGCCACATTGAAACGACATCGAAATCTCGAGTGGCTGAACCTTCA
>JASHTO010000348.1 GCA_030040515.1 Terriglobia bacterium | reverse complement strand
ATGCTATAGCGGATCAGGTTTGTGGTGTTGGGAACGGTGGAATGAAGGTGTGCGGCCGAGAACAAATAGGCGCCTCCAACTTTGCACACCAGGCGGATCTGCGGATCAAGCTCTACCGGTTCTTCCGGGCGGGGCTGAACCCGCGTGTCGGCCTTGACGTGCTGTGCCGCGGTGGTGCGGCTCTCAAGGTTCCACTTGTGATAATTGTATCCGCTCGAACCGTTCTTCAGGGGCGTTGAAAAGTACCGGGGATGAATCGCCATGCTGTTGTCCGGCAGGATGTCGAAAATCGGCATCCACCAGTTAATCTGGCAGAAAGGCGCCGAATACCACGTGTCACGATGCGGATGAAAGGCATAAGCGATCCCGGATTTCAGGTAATCGCCCGGAAAGGCCGTGCGCATCCGCGGCACATCAAAGTAGATCTTTTCAAGATTGCACCCTGCGTCCCTCAGCATTCCTGCCAGCAGCTCCTTGGACTTGGGGTGATGAATGAACTTGGGCTTCAAGACAGAAAGAATCCGGGCGCTTTCCTCCGCCGGCAGCTTCGCGTGCAAAGTTTGCGGATCGAGCGGACCAAACGCCTCCTGGATCAGCTCTCTTGCCAACTCGCAAAGTTGTAATGAGCTCGGTGAGGGAGAAAACGCAAAGATGGATCCTCCGTAAATCTCCTTTCGCCGCTCGTCGTCCATCATGGTTGAATCCACAAAAACATTCATCTGTCCCCTCCTGACTCGACCGGTTCCCGTGGCGGACATGCCGCTGAACAATCCGGCCCTTGCCGGCGCACCCCGCCGCTTCTAAACAACCAGCACTTTGGGGATGGGCACCACTAACCTTCCGCCCCACTCGCGGACATAGTGTAATTGCTGCGAAATTTCATCTTTCAGATTCCAGGGCAGAATCACCACATAATCCGGCTTGGTCTCGCGGATGCGCTCAGGATGGTAAATGGGGATGCGAGTGCCGGGCAGGAATCGACCCTGCTTGTAGGGGCTGCGATCCACCGTGTAGGAAATCAGGTCCTTTCCGATCCCACAGTAATGCAGCAAGGTGGCGCTCTTGCCCGGCGCTCCGTATCCGGCCACCGATTTACCCTGGCGAGCCGCCGAGAGCAGGAATTCCACCAGGGCAAATTTTGTTTCCCTTACCTGACGCGCAAAATCCGCATACCCTTCAGGGGAGCCTAATCCTGCGCTTTTCTCCTCCGCCAAAATATCATCGACGCGTTTCGCAAGCTGGTGCGTCCCATCCTCAGCCCGGCAGGCGAAAACACGGAGAGAACCTCCGTGGGTAGATAATTCTTCGACGTCGAACGCCCTCAGCCCATGCGCTTCGAGGATTTTTACCGTGGTCAGCATCGAGAAATACGAAAAATGCTCATGGTAGATTGTGTCAAATTCATTGTGTTCAATGAGACGCAGCAGGTGCGGGAACTCGAGCGTCAGAACGCCGTGGGGTTTCAGCAGAATCTTGAGCCCTTCTACGAAGTCGTTCAAGTCCGGGACCTGAGCCAAAACATTGTTTCCGAGAACAACATCCGCGCTCCGGCCCTCCGCCGCCAGGGTCTTTGCCAATTCCGTCCCGAAAAAACGGACCAGCGTGGGCACGCCCTTTTCAACGGCCACCTTCGCCACATTCGCCGCGGGTTCGACGCCCAAAACCGGCACGCCGCGCCGGAGGAAGTATTGAAGCAGATAGCCATCGTTACTCGCCACTTCAACCACCAGGCTCCGCGCGTTGAGCCCGAATCGCGCCGTCATCATTCCGCAGTAAATATCAGAATGCTTGAGCCACGAATCCGCGAATGAGGAAAAGTAAGGATAGTCGCTGAAGATGTTCTCCGGCTTTTCATATTCTTCCAATTGAACCAGGAAGCAATTTTCGCAGACGTAGACGTGAAGGGGATAATAGACCTCGCCGTGGTTGAGGTCGGCGGCTGCGGGATAGGTCTCGCAGAGCGGCGACATCCCCAAATCGACAAACGTCCGGCTGAGAGGGGCACGGCAGAACCGGCACGATTTGGTGGAAGTTTGCTCTTGAACTTCGGGCGTCAGAGTCAATGTCACTCGTCAACTACCTCATCCCTCGGAAAAACCATCAGGCACTTACGGTTGACCCGGTTCGTTGCGGGCTCCAATGCAAAGAAGAATTCAGTTGGCCCGCTTTCAAGAGGCGATTAATGTGCTTCAGGCGGACGTAGCGGCCGGAGTCCACATCCTCACGCGTCAGCCCCACCTTGCGATAGGCATCATAGAGCTCTTGCGCGCCTTTGCGGGCAGTCCACTGGGGGCGGAAATTCGGCAGCCGCCGGCGGATTTTCTCGCACGTGACGCGGTAGCATCGCAAGTCCGGACCGCCACCCGGGGCGTACTCCACGCGTGCGCCTGGAACAATTTCCGCCACGATGCTCGCGAGTTCCCGGATACGATAATTCTCTTCCGTCAGACCCACATTGAAAACTTGATTGTGAACGGCCTCGCGCGGCGCTTCGAGAGCCGCCAAAGCAGCGCCCACTATATCGCTAATGTGGACGATGGGACGCCAGGGCGTGCCGTCGCTTTTGATGTAGACCCTGCCCTGGGTGT
Source organism: Terriglobia bacterium (assembly GCA_030040515.1). Classification (GTDB taxonomy): domain Bacteria; phylum Acidobacteriota; class Terriglobia; order UBA7540; family UBA7540; genus Bog-366. The sequence continues at coordinate 47,235 of JASHTO010000348.1, read as the reverse complement.
AAGCCGCGGCCACCAAATCGTTGAGAACGATATCCAGGCGAAGCCGTGGTGAGGCTCCGTAGGCCGTGGCGTTGCGCATATAGGTGGGGCAAAAGTGGTCGTCGGCCAAGGGCATGATGTCGCGCTCGACCAGAACTTTGGATTCGCCATAGGGTGTCACAGGATTCAGATCGGCCGTCTCATCCAGGAAATGATCCCCCGCGGCGCCGTATGTGCTGCACGAGGATGAGAAGACAAAACGCTTCACCCCGGCCTGCTTGGCCAGTTCCGCCAGGTGGACCGAGGCAAGATGGTTGATCTCATAGGTCAAGCTCGGATCGATATCGCCCAGAGGGTCGTTTGACAAGGCGGCGAAGTGAACAACCGCCTCGAAACCCTCCAAATCAGCCTTCCTGAGGTCACGCAGGTCCTTGCAGATCTCAGGGATCTGCGGTGCAGGTTCGCCAAAATCACATCCCGCGAACAAATCCGCGTCAAGGCCGATGACCTCATGGCCAGCCGCCATCAAAATCGGTCCGGCAATACTGCCAATATAACCTTTGTGTCCAGTCAGAAGAATTTTCATTCAAACACCTTATTAAGAAATCATCCTCCAGCTTCCCTCTCCCCGGGGGAGAGGGGAGTTGGGGTCCGTTCGAAACGATTAAAGCCCACGACTTGCTGATTCCCGGAACTATCAAGCTCAGGCTGCCACCCCAACAAAGCCGGGGGGACCTCCCCACGGATTAGATAGGTCGAACCCTGATAGCCCCCCCTTTCACGTGTCTTGAGAACTGCCTCCGTGCAACACCTGATCTACACTGTGGATTTCACTTGTTCGTCAGAGGCAACGGACAGCAACCCCTTCCGGCAAAGCAGATCGGCAGCCGCCCAAATCCTGGAAAATACGATACCAGATTGCTCTGCGATGTCCAAGAGCGTGTGTTGGCCGTCCGAGAGGTTCAGCACCCAGAGGCGCGCCATGATCTCTTCTCCACCCACTTCACCGCCGGTGGTCTCGTAAAGTCCTCTCCGCCCCAGTTGCGGCTCGCAATAGGGGCGCTCGTTCCGGTAACAACGATTGTTCTCAAGCACATCCAGAATCGCCGTGCACACGCGCAAGGAATTCGCTAGGCTTAATGGGCGGATAAAATCGAGATTGTCGGCGGAGGTGTGATACTCCGGAAATGTCCCCCAAACACTGCGCATGAGGCAACCCACCGGCAAATTGAATCCGGGCGAACAGTACTGCCGCTCATCATAGCCATAAGGTGAAAATTCGAGAACCTCTGCCGGTTCGCCGCAATGGCGCAGGACGTGGGCCGCGGCCCGGTCAATTTCCCCATTCCCACGCCGGCTCTTTTTGTAGTGGAACCCACCCGCGTCGCCAATGCACGTAAGGACAAGCCCGTTGCGAATTCGCCCGACCGCCTCACGGTTTCGAGACAGCCAGGTGATCGCCCCAATGGTTCCGGGCAGGAACAAAAAGCGGTACGAGTATCGAAGGTCGCGTCCCGCCAAATGTCTGGCCAGAAAGGTTGCGACCGCCAACCCTGAAAGGTTGTCATTCGCCAGGGAAGGATGGCAGGCATGACTGGAAATCAGAATTTCTTCCGAGGAGCGTCCCGCCAGATAACACTCTCCATACGTCAGATGACCTTCCCGGAGCGTGGAATCAATGCACACTGTGTATTCCCCGTCTTCCAGGCGGGTCATCTGATGGTGAGAAAGGCAAAACCCCCAGTCCTCCTTGTAATAGGACGTGCGATAAGGGATCCAGTCAGGATGCTCGGGAATTGTATGGAGGTGGCCCTTAAGATTGCTGAGCGGCATCCTTTCGTTCACGGGAACGCTGTAATTCAAAACGTGCAGGTTGGATTTCTGAAAATCCACAACTCGCTTCCCGCTCGGGTCAGCGATATAGGCGTCATGAATATTCCATTCTTTCGGTACGGTCCAATCGAAAACTTGCGTCCCGCTTGGCACTTCCAAGGTCTGTAAGGGAATTTTGCTCTGGATGCGGCCTAACGTCTCGCGAATCCCCTTTCCGGTAATACTCCTGCAGATCGGAAAAAGTTCCGCCGCGAACCGGTGCATTTCCCTTCCCAGAGGCGCCAGGTCAGTCCGGTTCAGTTCCCCGAGCAGGCTCATCATGGTGAAACGAAATCAGCGTAGGATCGATCTCGTGCGGATATCACTTCCACATTCTCGGGCCAAACAATGCCAAATGACGGGTCGTTCCAGCGGACGCCGCGAGCCGCCTCCGCGTGATAGAACTCCGACATTTGATAAAAGACTTCCACGTCGTCCTCCAGAGTAAGGAAACCATGTGCAAAGCCCTCCGGGACATAAAGCATGTTCCGTTTTTCGGAAGTCAAGACGACCGCAACCCAATCTTTGAATGTGGATGAATCGGAACGAAGATCGATCATGACATCAAAAATCGAACCCCGAGTGCATCGCACCAGTTTGGTTTCGGCAAAAGGCGGCGCCTGATAGTGCATTCCGCGCAGCGTGCCTTTTCGCGAGCTGACCGAGATGTTGCATTGGACCAGGTTTGGGTTCAGACCCTTTTCTGCAAATTCCTTTTGGCACCAGGAGCGAGCAAAAAAGCCCCGCTCGTCGAATTTCGGATCGACGAGAATTTCGAAGGCGCCATGAAGTTTGCTTCCCACAAAGATCATAGGTTCGGATTATGGAAATTTTCGGCCACGGTCCACCTGACGAATCAGTGGCCCGAGACCTCTGGGACGATCAGCGTCGCCTCATACTGAAAGCCCGCTCGTATGCGGCGAGAAGGTTTGGAACCGAATACTCCCACGCCAGTTCGCTTTCGACTCTCCTTCGCCCGGACTCCCCCATTTTCTTCCTTTCCTCGGGATTGTCGAGCAACCAGGCGATTTTTTTGGAGAAATCCGCCACCGGGTCATCACCGTCTGCGTAGAGGGATGCCTCCATCGCGCTGTGTCGTCCCTCTGTCGAGCGGAATTGAACGATGGGTTTTCCGAGCGCCATGTATTCCATGATTTTAATCATGGTGGAAATATCGTTCATTTTGCAGGGCTTGTCGGGATTCACACAGACATCGGAAGTGGACAGACTCTCCAACATGTCCGGGTCTGAGATTCTGCCCGTGAAGGTAACCATTTCCTCGAGCCCTTTTTCCTTGGTCATCCTTCTGAGGTCTGGCAGCGACGGCCCCCCACCCACTAATCGGAAATGGATATCGTTACGGCCCGAGTTTTTGAGGTTCGACGCAACATCCAGTAGAAGATCCAGACCATCTTGAGTATTCATATTTCCCACATAGCCGATGAGGAAAGACTTGCCGCATTTCAGGGCAGGGTTGGGGGTAACCGGTTTAAAGGTCTTCTCGGGCCCATTTCGGACCACGAATACGTTCTTTTGTTCAACGCCCCCTCTGCTGATCGCCAGGTCTCTGTAACTGTTATTGGTAGCCATCACCACGTCGCTGAAATGAAACGTCTGCTTTTCAAGCCATACGAGCACCCGGTAGAGAAATCCTTTCTTGTCGTATTTCGAAAGGTAAAGCTCCGGGCTGGCGTCGTGGTGGTCAAAAATGTATTTCACTCCAAAAAGTTTAAACGGCAGCGCCACAAGAAAGATCGTATCCGGGGGGTTACAACCCTGGATAACATCAAATCCGCGACGGAAATAAATCCACCAGGTGAAAAGAACCTCCCAAAACAGCGCACTGGCAAATTCCAAGAGATGGCCGAAGAGGGTGCTGCCCTCATTGGGAGTAGGATGAGTGTAAATGTGGACCCCGTCGATCACATGGTGCCCCAGTTTGCCCCTCTTATCCCGCGGAGCCAGCACGGTCACCTGGTAGCCGTTCTGATTCAGGGATAATGCTTCCTTCCAGACTCGCGGGTCGAAGGGAACCGTGGAGTTTTCCTCAACGATAAGGACTTTCCTGGCCATGCTGGGGATCCCGTTTCGCTAAAGGAGTTTGTAGAGGCCGGCAAGGGCGCAAAGCATTGTTGCCTGCCCCCAGTGCAGCGTAGGGGTTTTATTGACCAACCAACGTGAATATCGCCGGTAATAGAAATATCCCGAACGGTCCTGCATGTTCTGAATTGTCCAAAGCGCCACATTCAGCGCAAGCGGCAGACTATCCGCATCAAGATCTTGGAAAAAAACCAGGGTGTCGATCGCCTGCGAGCAACACTGAATGTCCAGTGGCGCGGTCTTGTGGTTATAGTATTTGGGGGTACCGTCGGCGAGGAAAAATGTTTCCTTCCAGTAGGCGTACCCGTCCATCATCGTCTTGTGAAATTGTTGATCCCCTGTTCCCTGGGCATAGCACTTGAAGGAATCCAGCACGTACGCGGTGTGAAAATTATCGACCCACTGTTGATTGGGTTTTTCACCGTAAGGCCAGGCCCCGTCCGGCCGCTGGTGCCGGGCGGTGTATTTAAGGGCCTTCTCGGCAAGCGTTCGAAAAGATTCTTCCGGCTGGTGCGAATAGGTGCGAGCCAGCAGGGCGGCGGAAAGGGTGCTCGCGTTATGAACCAGGCTGCAATGGGCGGGGGTGTATCCGATGCAAACCGCGTCCTCCTCAGCGGTCGTTCCCACCTCGCGCAGGAGGTGCTCACAAGCACTGACCGCCACCTGAAGGTAGCTGGCCCTCTTGTACCGATCAAAGGCATCCAGAAAGGCTTGACCGATCAGGGATGTCCACACGACGGTTGGCATGCCTTTGGGCAGATAAAAATTCCCGCGCGCCTGATAATCAAAATGGTTTCCCCAGCACGCCCCGGAATAGCCTGAGGATTTGTTATTGGTCAGCCACTGAAGCGCCATCTCGGCTTTCGATCGCCAGGCCGCATCACCCGTGGCTTCCTCAAGGCGCATGAATCCTCGCGCCAGAAACCCCATACCTTTTGTCGAACGGCTCTTGCCAATTCCCAAAATCGGGCGAATATTGAAGGGAAAACGGCGTACCCCCTGTTGGACGACCTGGCGCAGAAACGGCTTCTCAAAGGTCAGCGGGCGCAGTGCCTTTGAGCTCAAACCATCAAACGTGTCGTAGCCCCGGTAGTCGTTCTTTTCCAGCCAATCGCAAAGCCTCTGGATGGAACCCCAAATCCGGTCCTTCGAATGGCCCTCCCGGACTGTGGATTCCAATCGCTCACCAACAGATGCCGTCATATTTGCCCTCTTCGCTCTTGCCGTCGGTAATTCGCACAAAATCCACGAGAACCTGGCCGTCCTGCAATTTCTCCAGCACACCTCGAAACGCCGGATCGTCATTGCCGACCACCACCGTGTGGGCATGACTCAAAACCGCCTCCACACTGTCCACCATGAGCCTGGAAATGTGCGGTATATGGTTGAGGATGAAGTCCCGATTCGCACCCACCAGGCTGGCCAGGCTTACATTTTTGTCGTAGATTCGCAGGTCGTACCCCTTGCCGATAAGCCGCTCGATGACCTCGATCATGGGGCTTTCACGCAAATCATCCGTCCCCGCTTTGAAACTGAATCCGAGAATGCCGACCTGTTTCGAGCCCTTTTCCGTAATGAGCTGGAGACCGCGGGAAATATGCCGCTCATTGCTGGGCAAAACGGAGGTGATGATCGGTAATTCCATGTCCTGTAATTTTGCCTGATAGCTCAACGCACGGAGATCATTGGGCAGGCAGGAACCGCCAAAGGCAAACCCGGGTTGGAGGTACGCCCTGGAGATGTTCAGCTTTTCATCACGGCAGAATATCGCCATCACCTGGTGCGCGTCGATTCCGATGGATTTGCAAAGAGCGCCAATTTCATTGGCGAAACCGATCTTGACCGCGTGCCAGCAGTTATCGACGTACTTGACCATTTCGGCGGTTTCCAGGTCCGTCCGAATCAGCGGCGCATCCAGTTTCGCGTAGATTTCAGCGAGCTTGTCTCCGCTCGAGGATTCCATTTCACCGATGACGGTCTTCGGTGGACGCCTGAAATCCCTGACGGCCGTACCTTCTCGCAAGAACTCGGGATTGTTACAGATGCCAAAGTCAATTCCCGCCTTTTTGTGCGAAAAATCCTCGAGCGTCGGGATGACGATCTTCCGCATCGTTCCGGGCAGGATGGTGCTGCGAATCACCACAACGTGGCGCGTCGTCTTGGTCTTCAGCGCTTCGCCAATCTGCTCGCAAATGCGCCGGATATACCTCAAGTCAAGATTGCCATTCGGCTGACTGGGCGTGCCGACACAGATGAAAGATAGTTCCGTTTCCCGGATGGCCTTAATCGGGTCGGAAGTGGCGCGCAATCGGCCCGCTTGCCGGGCCGCCAGGATGATTTCGCCGATCTCCGCTTCAACAATTGGCGTGCGCCCCTCATTGATGAGGTCTGCTTTGGTTTTAACCGGATCAACTCCGATAATTTCATGCCCATCCTGGGCAAGACACCCTGCCGACACCGTTCCCACATAGCCCAATCCAAAAACGCTAATCCTCAATGTCCGATCCTTTCGTCGCGTTGTAGAGGCGTGATTTCAGCGGGTTACTCAGCCTAGGCAGGGGTGCGTGCCGGCGCGGCCGAGGCAGTTCGAATTCTCCACCAGTTCAGCATGTCTTCCAATGTTTTCGCCAGGTTGAACTCCGTTTTCCACCCGGTTCGCCTTCGGAACTTCGAAATGTCTCCGGAAATGACTGGTTCATCGCATTTTCGCACGAGTTGCGGGTCCTGCTCAAGGCGGAAGGCTACGCTCACTCGGGCGCGAATGGCCTCGATGATCTCTTGAACGGAATAATGCTGGTCAGCGCCGAGGTTGTAAACATCACCCGCTTCACACTTCTCGCCGGCCAGCCAGAGCCCCCGCACGAGGTCCCGCACGTCGACGATGGCCCGGCGTTTATCGAGGTTTCCCACTCGCAGGGAAGGCGGGTGATTGCCCCGTTCGATTTCAATCGCCCGCTTGCTGAGGTCGGAGCAAACATCGCCCAGCTTGCCGGGCCCCGTGCAATTGAAGATCCGAATGCGCACGGCGGGAATGCCGTAGTTGGCAAAATACTGCGCGGCCAGCAAGTCCTGCCCCACCTTGCTCACGCCATAGGGGTGCAAGGGACGGAGGGCGTGATCCTCGCGCACCGGCAAGTCCTCGGCCGCCACCGGCCCATATTCCCCGCTTGAGCAGGCCACCACCACCACCGGATTCATCCCCGCCGAGCGCAGCGATTCGAATAGATTGATGGTTCCCCCCACATTGATATCCAGGGTCTCGCGCGGATGCTCGAGCGACACGGTGGGATAACTTTGTGCCGCGAGGTGGAATATACGGTCGGGCCGAAAGGTCGACAAAACCTCGGATAAGCGCACGGCATCCCGAACGTCACAACCTTCCAGAGTGGCGCCGGGCAAGGCCTCCTCCAACCCATGCCGGTCGATTCCCATTACCGTACTTCCAGCCTCTAAGCAATGTTGGGTGAGAAATCTGCCAATGAAGCCCGTGGCGCCTGTAATCAGAACCCTCATGTTTGATCCTCGCGAGTCATCATCCTCCGGCAAAGCCGGGGGTCTTTGCGGTGGCTGGCCCCTCAAAAGGGCCTGACCGCCACCGCCGGGGATTTTCCCTTACTCCCCTCAAGCGCTTGCCGGCGTCTGCGCAGCGGATGACGGCATCCGGCAGCTCAGGAATAGACGTTTCGCCTTTCATCGGCAAGCGATTGATCATACTCTTTTTCAGGCTCATACACGACGATGTGGCTTCCCTGGCTGGAGAAGGTGAAGGGAACGCACAAAAGCTTCTTTAAACGCATCCTGAGCTCCTGTCGCCTCTCAGGGGGTACGAAAAACAGCATGAAACCGCCCCCGCCCGCCCCCAGCAACTTTCCGCCCACCGCCCCCGCGCTCCTGCCGGCCTCATAGATTTCATCAATGGCGGCGTTCGAGATTTTTTGGGTCACCGTGCGTTTAATCTGCCAGCTTTCGTGCAGCAATCGCCCAAATTCGTGCAGCGAACAGCGGGGATTGGCGATGAGGGCCTCGGCTTCGTCCACCAGTTGCAAAATGGCGTTCAATTCCTGCTTTTTGCTCGGCGTTACTTTCAACTGTTCGGTAGCGACTTCGGAAGCGGTGCGCGAAAATCCGGTGAAGAAGAGCGCCAAGTGCCGCTCAAGTTCTACCAGTCGGTTTTGGGGTATGAGTACCCGCCTGACCTCGATGCCCCCGTCCGTATTGAAGTGAATGCGATTAAATCCTCCATAAGCGGCGGTGACTTGGTCTTGCGAGCCCACGGCCTCCCCGATCAAGTTTTGTTCCACGTGGATGGCATCGGCGGCCAGCGAATGCTTGTCGCGCATTTGCTCCTTCAGCCCATACAGTCCGAGGAGCAGGCCGACGGTGAAGGCGGAACTGGTGCCCAGGCCCGTGCGCGCAGGCAAATCCGCCACGTGATGGATCTCCACTCCCTGCTCAATGCCCAGGAACTTCAGGCACATGCGCACCGAGGGATGCTCAATCGCGTCGTTCCTCGCCACATTTTCCACTCGCGAATAGGAGACGCGGCTATGGTGCTCGAAAAACGGCGGCAGGTTGCGCACCGTTATGTAGCAACTCTTGTCAATGGCGGTGGCCAACACCGAGCCTCCATGCTCGCGATACCAGACCGGGTAATCTGTACCGCCGCCAAAGAACGAGATGCGTAAGGGAGTGCTGGTAATAATCATAATGGCGAAATTGCCCACATTCTCACGGAACGATCCGACTTGTTAACGCGTCAGGTTGCAGCAGTCATGCGCTTTCCTAATTTCTCCACTCTACCGTCCGGTCTGGGCACCGGCATGTCACTTTCCGAAATGCCTTCCGGCAGTGGCGTTAACCGGCGATTGTTTCTATACGGAACGACATAAGTGTTTGCATATTTGGCTGTAGCGGCGGTCTATGACCGCCGGTCGGCGCTCGTAGAGCGCCGCTACAATTTATGTCGCTCTGTATTAGATGGCTTGCCTTGAATAGCGCAACTCCTGCAGCAGTTTCTGGAGGGCTGAGACCTCCCTCCGTATTGGGGGGAGGGCCGCCGCCAACAGATAGGCCGCCGCAAACCCCACGGCTGAAACCAAAAGCTGTGAAATCAACTTCTGGGGATGGACCAGCCGAAGCGCCAGTTCCGCAAAACCGATACCGGCGAAACACAGTGCAATCGGGGGCGCGATCGCCCGCCCGAAGTCTTTGAGGGTCAAAAGGGTTCCGTGAAAAGTGTACTTGAGAAACCATGGGAAAATGGCAACGAGCACAAATGAACCGGTGAAAGCCACACCCTTAATCCCGAAAGGCAAGCCCACGGCAAAGCTGCCCACAATGATGGGCGACGTGTAAAGCAACAGCTTGAGCATTCGTGCCGATTGCCCACGGCTCACGAACAGCCACATCGTCGAATCGAGGAACAGTTGCCCCAGTGCTGCGATGGCGAGAATCTGAAATACCGGCGCCGCATCCCGCCACTGGCGTCCCAGCACCAGCACAATCACGGGCTCGGCGGCGACGAAGAGGTAACCGAAGACGGGCGTGGTAATCCAGGTCATCAAATTTGAAGCCCGCAGGTAGAATCGGGCAAAGCGCTCGGGATCGTTCTGAAGGCGGCTGAAAGTCGGTACGGCAACCCTCGTGGCCGGCCCGCTGAGCTGCCGAACAGGAAGCATCAGGAGATTGTAGGCCCGCGAGTACAGTCCCAGCAAATGCGCTCCCAAGTGCCAGCCGATCAGCACGCTGTCCGCGCTGCGGTTGATGTTGGTTACCAAATACGAGGCGGCAACCTTCCCCCCAAAGGCCACCATGGAACGAACTTGGGCGCCGCGGCGGGGAAAGCTCGGAATCCATCGAACCATCACCCAGGAAAGCGCCATTTGAAGAAAATTGAACGTCAGGGGGAGAACAAGAATGGCCCAATATCCCCATCCTCGCAAGGCTACGATGATGGCCAGAGGCACCGCCACAGCGATGGATATGATGTCGCGCGTGACCATGGCCACGTAGCGCATTTGACGCATCAGCAGCGCATTGTGCTGCACCCGGAGCCCGCCAAAAAGAAACGTCAGCGATGCCAGGAAGGCGATGTCTTCGAGGCGCGGTTCGCGATAGAACCAAACCAACGCCGGGGCCAAACCGGCTGTCAACAGCATCAGGAGCGTCCCGATGGCGACGTTGATCCAGAACAACATGCTGACCTGCTGATGAGTGATTTCCTGCCGCTGGATTGTCGCCTCCGACAGGCCGAGATCCGCAAATGCCTGCCCCAGCCCGGTAAGGGCGGTAACCATGGCGACCAACCCGAAATCCGCCGGAGTCAGCAGGTGTGCCAGCACAATCGTGGAGACCGAGCTCATCACGAAGGTGAAGGCCTGCGCGAAAAGCGTCAGCATTCCCCCACGAACCGACCGACCCTTCAAGTCGGCTTGCAGGTGCTCGGTAGCCAGCGCGTCTGGTGATTGTGGTGATGCGGACATGAAAGAAGGTTTCAACGCGTCTCAAGGCCTCGATCCTCGGAGGCGAATTGGCTGCCCCAGGTTTAAACCGAAACACTGCCGCCTGACGCTTGCGGGTTCGACACTTTCCCCCGGGCGGATTTGGAAAGCACGCCCGCATAGGCGTTTTGGGTAATCTGGGCGACCCGATCCCACGAATGGCTGGCAATGGCGCCATCGCGGATCCCCGGCCTGCGGGCGGTCAGGTTCGCAAACAGTTCACTGGCAAAATATTTTTCAATGGCCCGCGCCAAATCCGCGGGATCTTCCGGCCGGAACACCCATCCGGTCTCGCCCTCGATGATCTCCTCGCGCAGCGAGCCCACATCGGCCACCAAAGCCGGCAGGCCATAATTGAATCCTGTGAACAGGACCCCGCTCTGGTAAATATAACGGTAGGGAAGCACCACAACGTCCGCAGCCTTGAAGTAAACCTCCGCCTCCGCGTCGGGAATGAATTCCGCCCTCAGAATGATTCGCCCCTTCCGCACGTCCTCACGAATCCCCTGCTGGATGCCGGCCCAGTAGGTCGCGCAATTCTTGGGGATGCCGGCGATGATCAGGCGGTACTCACCGTTTCGGGACAGGTGCCGCTGAAACGCCTCCACAAGGTATTCAAGGCCTTTGTAGGGCGCGATGTTTCCAAAAAATAAAATTGCCTTCTCCCCGGCTTTGAGGGCCAAACGCTGCCTCGCCCCGGCGGGCGTAAGGCCGGTATTGGGGAGAGCGCTGTTGACCCCGAAGGGGATCACCGTCACCCGCTCCGGGGAGACTCCAAATCCCTCGACCAGGTCCTTCTTCATCTTTTCGGTATGCACAAACAGGTGGTCACAAAGCCGGTATTGGATGCGCAGCGTAAGCCGGTTGATACGCGTATCCCCGGAATCTCTCACTCCCGCGTTGACATTGTGCGCCGTCAGGGCAATACGCTTCCCCAGAAGCTTGTAATAAAACATCAAGAGGGTTCGATCGAGCGCCTGAAGTTTGTTGTTCCAAAGAATATGAAAGACCTTGGGCTTCGCCGTGGCGGCGTAGCGAATCAACCTCACATAATAGGACAATACCCGCAAAACCTTTTTCAGCGCGCTCGCCCGCTGTCCCTGATCGCCTCGCAGGTTGAAAAAGTTTACCTGAGGGTTGCCGTGGAACTCCGGCGCGTCAAGATAGTCGCTGCCGATCAGGTCCAGCACCACACCCTGGTTCATGAGCGCCGGAGCAAGCCCCAGCACATACGGTCTGTCGCCGCCACCGGTCAGCAGCGCCACCCGAATCCTTTCAATTACAGCTGAACGATTCGCTTTGGGCAGGGCAGAAGTCCTTAAGGGTGCTCGGTGTCTGCAGACTTATCTTTCGCCAGGGAGGGTGAAGCGGAAGCGCCGGGCGCCGCACCGGCCTGGCGAGATTCCCACTTGAACATCATTTCGTCCCATGACCTTGCCAATGAAAACTTGAATTCCGAAAGCCCTCTTTGAACCGCTCCCGCAGCGCTCCTCCCAAAAATCGTGGCAATCCACGCGAATTTCCAAGAGAAAGGAGGGGGCACCAAACGGCCGCCGAGCTCCGCTGCCATGCGTTGCAACTCGTCGACAAGATCCGGCTGCGACGGATAGAAAACTACGTACCAATTTTGCATGTAGGTCACGCAAGCTTTGCTTACTCGTTCACTGTCCTCGAGGGCCCGAAGAGATTGGATGTGAAATTTCATGGAACGCAGCAGCGACTCTTTTTTCTTGCGTGAGCTGCCAATGTAACTGATCCTGCCCGTGCCGAGGGCCCGGTAGAATATTCCGGTTTCGGGCACGAACCGCGTGCCCTCCGAGGCCAGAAGCACACGGGCAAAATATTCGCCGTCCTGGTCGTATACCAGGCTCTCATCCCAAGGCCCTGCGGCTTCGGCAAGCTCGCGGCTTACCAGCCAGGTGGCGTTCTGCATGTGCAGATTTTCCCCCAGCTTTCGGAGGAGCCATTCGAGCGGGGAAAGGTCCTGGCAAAGGGAGGTATTGACGAACTGTGAGGTCCGCGTGCGGTAAAAAAAGTATGCCCAGGGCGAAGAAAGCAGGAGCCGTTTACTGTCGCCTTCCCGCAGCGCGGCAAGCTGCCGTTCAATTTTATTCGGCACCATCATGTCATCCGAATCTAATTCTTGAATGTATTCACCCTGGCATTCCCGGTAGGCGGCGTTGACCGCGGACGACAGCCCACCATTCGGCTTCGACAGCACCTTCACGTTCTTTGAGGCAAAACGGCGCGCAATCTCGGCGGTGCGATCCTTTGACCCGTCATCCACAACAATGATTTCCTTGTTGGGCCAAGTCTGCTCCGTCGCCGACTTCAGTGTGTATTCAATCCATTCCTCGGCGTTATAGGCAGGGATCAGGATTGAGACCAGAGGGTTCATCATCAAGGCCTTATATCGGAATAATATGGAGACGGGGGGAAACCTACGGAGTGCTGCAAGATATCGTGACGTCCTCGGTAGCGACGGTGCCGCCGAGGCGCGACGGAACAAGTTGACTCCAGGGCGGCGCTACGGTAAACGCATACTCCCAGCGCAATCGTAATTTCACTTGCAGCCTTCCACCACCATGGTCTCGAATTGATTCATATCCTCGGACCCTATTTCCCTCCCATGGGCTTCCACGTTCCTGAGGTTCGGGTCCTCACTTTCGCCCGGCTTGTAAAACTTGATATCGCGGAATCCGGAAGCGTCCAAGGCGTGTTGCAGCGTTTGGCGATCATACAGAAAACAATGGCCCCAGGCGCGGAACATGTTGTTAATCACAAAAGTGTCTTTACACTCGCGCACTTCCGGCATCGATCGTGCTATGGACCAATCGATATAAAATCTTTGAACCTCAGTTTTTTCTTTGGCATGCAGGGAGAGTATGACCGTCAGGTCGGGAGTTGCGAACCGCACGCGCCCCCCCGGTTTCAGCACGCGAAGACACTCCGATAGCATGAACTGTCCCGCTTCGTAATCGATGTGCTCGATCATGTGCTCGGCGATGATGTAGTCGAGCGTATTGTCACCGAAAGGAAAGCGCTGTGTTGCATCCAAATAGACGACCGGATCGTGATTCAAAAAGATATCGGTATTCAGCCATCCGTCAAGAAGATTGTTGCTGGTCGCGAGCTGCATTTTCTTAACCGAATGAGCTTTGAGGTAGGCGGCGATCCTGCTGTTTCGTTTGCTGCGCCAGACAACCACCTGCAGGTCCCCTCTTAATCCCCGCAGGGTTCTAACCACGCCCACTATGAATTGGGAGCGCTTTAAGTGCTTAACTAGTTTCATTGAGTTTGGGTGCGGAGTTCGGCGAAGCCTCCAAAAAACGGAGGGTGCCCGATTTTCCTCAGGGTGTCAAGGTAAAAGCAGATGTGGTGTATGAAGGGGCAACTCATTCGTAAGCTCCCGGGGCTTGTGTGCACGGCCTTGCGTGTCGTCAATCTGCAAGACATTGTGACATGGCCTGAAGCGCCAGCCCCGCGGGAGCGGCGCTACGATGAACCTCGGTCAGTCCATCATACAATCCTTAGTAAAAAATAATCGACGCCCCGAATGGACCAACAAATTGCTTTTTTTTCTTGCCAAAGTGCCTTATTATCTTCTCAACTTCGGCACGAGCCCCTTCGTTTAGGCAGACAATACCACCCCTCGGGGAGGATAAAACGGATGTTTATCAGGTTCGTGAAAGGGACTTTCATCGCACTTGTTTTCGTCGCCTTCGTTGGTCCGGCCGCATTTGCCCAGAATGTTTATACCGCCGAATCATGCAATCAGAGTGCCGTCAACACCCTCATCAATGGTCCGACCCACACCGCTGTAAACGGCGACATTATCGTAATTCCCGCCGGCACCTGCACCTGGACCAGCGGGATTACCATCAACGTCTCCATCACGCTCGCCGGCAGCGGGTCGCCCAACGCCGGACCGAGCACGTTCGGAGCGGGAACACTCGACACGATCATCCTCGACGACGTTCCCTCCACGGGGCCGCTGTTCCAAGTTGAAATTCCCTACGTCTCCGGGGCTCTGTTCCGGCTGACCACGCTCGACATCGAGCCGGAATCATCAACGACCTCGCTTTTTTCGCCCATCAGTATTGCCGGAACTTGCACCTCCAGCGGTTGCCCGAATGTGCGCGTCGACAACATCGGGCTGGGCCTGACGACGCAATGGAACGAATCTGGCAACAGTTCCAATGCGGCGACGATGCTGCGTTGCGACAACATCTTCGGCGTCCTTGACCACAACACTCAACCGACGGGGAGTACCGTATGGTTTGCCAACATCAGCCTCTCGTCTTACCTGGGAGTCGGCAGTTTTGGCGACAACTCCTGGGCGCAGGCGGATTCGTTCGGGACGGGCAACGAACTGTATATGGAAAATAATTCCATCTACACCCAGGAATCCGTCAACGACGCCGAATTTGCACCGGTAGGAGGAGGCATCGGCGGTGGCCGGGTAGCGGGGCGTTTCAACCAAATCAACCCGACGAACGGATTTTTCGTTGCCTTTACGTTCCACGGGCTCGACACGACAGGCCGGAATCAGGGTGGCCGCAGCATTGAAGCCTACGGGAATACGATTAATTGCCAGAATGGGAGTTGCGGTGGCGGCGTCGCCGGCTTCAGGAGCGGAACAGGCATTGTATTTGGCAACAACCTGGAAGCGAATTATACCGCAACCGGAGGATTCTTCGACAATGTCGCGGACATGACGGTTTACCGCACCGTGTATACGGCAACGGGCGGTTGGGGGCCCTGTGGCGGCTCCAGTCCCTACGACATTAATGATGGTGCTTCAGTTACCTCGGCCAGTACGCTCACTGCGGTGGGAAGCGGGACCGTCACGGACTCATCACAATCCTGGACGACCAACCAGTTTGCGCCAGGCTCAAAGCTCTATCTTGTTTACGATATCACCCGCTCGACCGGCAACTGGGTAGCAGCGGAAATCGCCTCGAACACGGCAAACACCCTGACGGTTGCGACGAATTCGAATTGGTCACCCGCGTCGGGCGATTCCTACGTGATCGTGGGCAGCACCCTCTATTTCAGCGGCACGGCAACAAGCGGTTCATCGGGCGTAACGCTGAACGATACATCGCAAGTCTGGGTTGCAAATCAGTTCATCCCTTCCGGCGCCCCCTTCTCGGTCTATGATGTTACGCAAAACTTTTGGGCGGAAATTGCCTCAAACACCATCACCTCGCTGACCATAGCGTCAAGTATTCCTGAGCAAAACAACTCGTTCTCCTCCGGTGACACCTATCGCATTCTTCGTTCCACCGTCTGTACCGACCAGGGCGGGCGGGGGCCTGGAACTCTTTTTTCCGGCGCCAATGGTCCTACACCGGCATCGGCATCAAACCAGGCGCTGGACCCGATTTACGAATGGGACGACACTGCCCACAACTTAAATGGCGGTAACATTGGCACCGACACGGGGCGCACCATTGCCAACCGCGACTGGTATACGGACGGGTCGAACGGCAGCCCGCAGGCCCAGACCACGGACGCAACCCCTTTCAATGGCACAACCGGCGTCGGCTTTGGCTTGCTCGGAAACAAGCCTGCGACCTGTATTCCAAGCGTCGGATATTTCGCTACCGACCAGGGGAGTTGGAATTCCAGCGGAAACGGCTTCGGGCAGGGCGAACTTTTTGTTTGCACGGCCCTGAATACCTGGACGCTCCACTATGTGCCTTATTCCTATCCCCACCCGCTGACATACCCCAATTCCCCGGTACTGAGTGCCCAGGTTTTCTGACCGGCGATCTTCCCGGTCCCGCTGAGGTTTTTCATTTCGACGGGCGTCTTCCGGGGGCGGCGGAGCCGTTTTCGCCGGCCCGCCTATCGGGTCTCACCGGGCGCGTACGCGGTCGCCACCAGGTTGTCGCGCCAGTGGGGAACAAGGTGCAGTGGATAGCCCAGCCACGCGAGCGGGCGATAGATGGCTCGCGTAGGTGAATGGTGCATTTGCGAGTATTCCACCCGGCATGCGGTGAATCCCGCCTTCTGCATCTGCCAGTCGAGATGATCGCGGCTATATTCAATCACATGACCCAGTGAGCTCTCGTCATCCGGATAGCGAAAATAGTCGAAGATGGGGATCCCGAGCGCGATATAAACCAGATTGCGGAGACGGTAGAGATTGGGTGTGGTGCAGATAATGGCGCCGCCAGGCCGCAGAGTTTTCCGCAGACGCGCAAGGACAATGTAACCGGGAATGGGCAAGTGCTCGATCACCTCTGAAAAAAAGACGAAGTCGAATCTTGCGGAAAAAGGTGGGTCAGCCTTGCACAGGTTCCACTCGATCGTCTCCACGCCATGGCTGGCCATGTACGTCATGTGCGGCCCCAGGAGGTCCGCCACCGCGCCTTTGTCACCCCACATTTTCATGCACAGCAGGGCAAGCTGTCCTCCGCCGATGTCCAGGACATCCACCGGGTGCGACGGAGCCAGGGAAGCGATCCGCCGAATGCACTCCTTGTAGCGTGAACGGTATCGCAGGTAATACTCTCGCCCCCCAAACTCCAGCTCATCCTGGCAAACGTAACGCTCATACAACGAGTCGAAATCCCGAGGCTTCCAGGGCCGTGCCATATCCTGCTCCTTTAATCTGCACCTCCGGGCTGCCGGGTTCCTCTCCCTCCCGCCTGCCGGTGGCGCAACGATTCGCTTATCCGCCGATCGGCAGCGCCTTCGGCGCCGGGAGGTCCGGCTTTGCGCCGCGGCGCAACGCCCAATTCAGGATCTCGGTCACAATCTGCGCCTTGCCATCCCAACTTAAGCGTTCCCCGGCATAAGCGATGCCTTGCTGTCGTAAACACGCCAGGAGGTCCCGATCCCCGGCGAGACTGGTAAGGACTTTTTCCAGTTGCGCAACCACGTCGCTTTCGTTGGTGAGAGAAACCTTGCGTCCTACCTGGGGATCGACGATATCCCCGGGACCGCCGAAATCGGCGACCACGGGGACGGCGCCGACCGCCAGAGCCTCAAAAACCACTCCTCCGCCGAATTCGCGGACCGACGGAAACACCAAAACGTCCGCAGTTCGCAGCCTCCGCATGACTTCGTCGTGGCTCACAAATCCGCAGAACGAAACCGCTTTTTCGATTTCCAGGCAACGGGCGAGCTCCTCCAGGCGGCCCTGCTCCGGGCCATCGCCCAGAATGGTGAAGTGGGCCGAACCGCTTTGCAACAGTGGAGCCGCACCGCGCAGCGCCAGGTCGCAAGCTTTGTACGGAACCAGGTTCCCGACGAAGATCAATTCCAGCTTGCCGTTGCTCTCCGGGCCTGCGGCATCGCGCTGGCAAATGGAACGGTTGACGCCATTCTCCGGGACAAAGAAAACCTTATCCTTGTATGCCGCGAACTCCGCGCAGGTAAACGACGAGCCGGCCAGAATTGCCGAGGCATAGCGAAAGGTTGACCGGGCAAAGGGCAGGTAATGGTAGACATCCCTCAGCCGGGAGATCCATTCCTTCTGATTCTCCGCCTGGCTGAACCCCGGAGGCCAGGGAAGGCCACCGTTGATCGGCCCCACCACGAACGGTATGGGACCCTTGCGCAGGAAAAAGCCGAACGGGCTGGGCTGAACCGAATTGACGGGCAAAAGGCGCAGGACAACGTCGAATTCACCCGCCTTGATCCGCTTCCGCAGCCGCCGCCAGGCCCCCCATTCAAAAGCCACCGCGAACGGATACATGAAGGCGGTCAGAACCTGCGTGCGCCAGTTATTCTTGAAAATCTTACGCAGGCACCAGTTAAATATCCGGTCCAACCAGGGCTGGCGAACCACCTCAATGGCGTGGAACGGCGCCCCCGCGCGGCGAATGGGCTCCTCATTCGCCGCCTGGATAACCAGGGTCACGTCGTGAAGGCGAGCCAGCGCCTCCGCGTGGCAATAGGCCACGTAAAATGCAGAGATCGTTTCCGGATTGGCGCCCGGGGCCAACAGCAGTATCCGTAGACGATTCATTGAACTTCCTTCCCGGAGGGTCTTGCGTAAAATCGGGCCGCACCCGGGGCCGGCCCACCGGATGCGGAGCTGTGGGCGTCCGAAATGGGGATCATAGGGCCCAGGGAGATAAGTGGGCTATCACGTCCTCGGACTCTTTACCCAATGAGGGTGAAATTTGTGCCACCCCGCCTGCATCTTGGAGGGTCGCCGCCTCGCTCGCCTCCTGGCGGCCGACCGCCGTGACGGCCCAACATGCAAAGACAAATGTGAACCACATCGGCCCGCTTCGAAAGTCGGCTTCCGTACAATTGTGGAACAGGAAAACCGTCCAGATCGCCAGGCTGAACGAGGCCATGCTCGAAAAGGGTTTGAACCTTTTGCAAATGTTCCGATACATGGCACCCACATATAAGAGAGCAAGAAAGGCCCCTATGTAGCCTAAATTGAGGTAAATCTCCAGGTACCCGTTGTGCGCCTCATTGATTGCGCCCTGCCCGCTGGCCCAGATCGCCTGAAGCCGCGGACCCAGCCAGAAGCTTTCGTATCCGGCCCCTACCAGGGGATTCGCCTGGTGGCTGAGAACGATTTGCCAGATAATGTCACGGCCGGAGAGGGAAGTGCGGCCCACCGCCTCCGCAAACTCTGTGCTCAACCCCAGCCCGAAAAACAGGAAGACATAGGTCAAGAAAACGGCGGGGATTCCCACGGTCAGGATTCGCGGATGGCGTTGGACCAACTTGCTGTGAGCCGCCAGGATTACCATACAGGCGATCATCAGCGTCGTGCGGGATGTGGCGCTGTCGCAGATATTGAGCAGCCAGATGACCATCCCGATGAGCAAGGCGTTCACGAGGAGGATTCGTTTCTGCCGCTTATTCCTGCGATCAGGCCACCTGACCACCGTGTCCCAAAAGAAGTAGGTACCGCAAACCAAGCAGACGATGCCCAGCATATTCTTGCTCGTTGTAGCTCCGGTGAATGTTTGAATGCCCGTCCACGGGTCATACTGCCGGGCCAGGTCCGGGAAATACTTGATGAGGACAACCGATAGAGGAACCAAAAGGTACCCAAACCTGCGAAGAAATGTCCCCAGTGCCTTTAACGGATAAGGATCCGTGAGGATGACCAATACCATGACGTAGGTGCCGAGATCTCTGAACCATTTCTTGAAGGCGGCAAAGGGAAAACCGGACCAGACAACGCTCAGGAGAGCGAAGAGCAGGTACAGCGTGAGCGCCCAATTCTGTCTCAAGAAACCACCCCACTTGAAAGATCGGGAGATCAGAATGACTAACGCCAGGAATAACAGAGCAAGCTCCACCGTTCGGTCGGTGGGATTCCCTTCCTCAAGTGTTTGAGCCATGGAGTTCAATCCCTCGGTGCCACTCCAGCCCAACCAGGCAGTGAGCTGCCGCGAACCCATGAAGAACATCCATGTCAGCGGCACCCACAAGGCCGCCGAAACCTTGGGCTCCTTAGCGGGATCGAAAAGAAACAGCGCCAGGAGCAGGACGAACCACAAAAGTAGCGCTACATGCGGAGGCATCTTAACTCTGACTTTTTGTCCGTAAAATCAACGGACATTTCGTCGTGTTCACACTGTAAAACTTCCCGGCTTCGTCCAACTGCGAGCAGGTTTGGGAAATACTGGATTATCCACAATAGGGGGTTCCAGCCGGGCGATTGTGGCACTTGGCGGTCAGTTTTTTCAGCCGCCACCCGCGTCAACCCGCGCGAGCGTCCGGGAATCGTTTCGCCCGGTGCGGTCACCTACATGACCGGCTGCGCGTGCGAAGAAATTCTGCGGAGCGGCTGAGCGGAACCGACCTGCTGAAAAATGGCATCCATGATGCGAGCCGTGAGCAGAATCTCGCGATAAGAAATCGGCAGGGGAGCGCCCTCGCGGATGGAGCGGTAGAAGGACTCAATCAAGAACTTCATGCCGGAGTCCATGCGGAAATCCCTGCCCAGAAACAGCTTCGCGTTCCCGATCAGGTTGGCAAGATGTTGTTGGGCAAACGAAACCGGAGGAATGAAGTGATCGGCATAGCTCTTGTACTTTGCGCCCCGCAACCGGATCAGGATTTCGTGATGGTGATCCATGATCAAACCGTTCTTCGGGCCGTAGATTCGGAATTCGTGCAGCGAAGGCCGCATCTGCGACGAGAAAGTAAAGTATGCCGTGGTTCGCTCCTCCTCGCTGAGGATGACGCGAAGCTCATCCACGATATCCGTCTCTCCGATGCTTTTCAAAAGCGGGCTGACGTGCCCATAGGCGATCACCTGCGGCGAATCGGTGGTCAGGAATTCCGCGATCCGCGCGATGCCGTGGCTGATGATGTTGTGAAGTAGCCGGCCCGGCAATTTTCGCACCCAGTGCCGCTTATCCCCCAACAAGGCGCGAGCGTAACTGGGATCGGCAAGGTTGTAGCAGTAATAACTTTCCATGTGGACGGGAGGCCCACCCAGGTAGCCGTCCGCCACGGCAGCCCTCAGGCGCCGGGCCACGTGGCTGAACTGGTGGTTGTGACCCGCCGTCAACTTCACTCCTTTCGCCTTGGCCAGGTCGACCATATGCTGCGCATCAGCGGCATTGAGCGCAAACGGCTTTTCCACATAAACGTGGCATCCCTTTTCCAGGCAGAATCGGGCGACTTCAAAATGACTTGCCGGTGAGGTGGTGATGTGAACCACCTCTGGCTTCGATTCGCTCACCATTTCCGCCAGGTCGGTGTAATAGGCTTTAACCGGGAATCGCTCATAGAGCTGCTTGGCCATCAGCGGCTCGCGGTCACACACTCCGACGATTTCAGATCCCGTCGACAGGATGTGCGATGCGTGCGCATCGGCAACTTTTCCGCATCCGACAATGGCCGCTTTAAGCATGCGCTGCTTTGGCTCGGCAAGCTTCAAAAAACCGGTTCAAACCCTCCGCCATGGAGACGCTGGGCGTCCAGCCCAGCAGCTTTTTCAGCTTCTGATTACTGTAGCGCGTTTTTTTCCAGTTGGCGTGCCACCTTCGAACGTTAAAAGTGGCCGGCAATTGTCCCTGCGACCAATCCGAGTAGCGCTCCCATAGCCGGCAGAGCACGTAACTGGCGAAATGGGGAACGTAAATTGATCGGAACCTCCTGACATTGCGGCGATAGAGACGCAAGAACCTGCGGCTGGACGGCAAGTCGTCATCCACCACATTGAAAATTTCCCCTTCCACACCCGGCTTCAAGCCCGCAAGGACGATGGCGTCCGCGCAGTTATCCACGTATGTGAACGGAATGGTATTTGAACCGCCGAGGTGGAGGAAAAACCCGAAGGTGTTGATTCCGACCCGTCCGGTAATGCCCTCGTTTCCGGGGCCATAGACCTGTCCGGGCCTGACCATCACATAGGGGAGGCCCAGGCGGCGGCCGTATTCGGCGACAAGTTCTTCCTGTTTGACTTTGGCGAAGCAATAGGCCTCCCCCCGCAGCTCGGGTCTCTTCTCCGTCGGGCATGACTCATCCAGAAGTCTTCCCTGCGGATTCTCCTGGTTCGTATAGACCGCAAACGAGCTGACGTTCACAAAGCGCTTCAGGGTTTTGGTAAGGGCACACGCCTCAATCAGGTTGCGCGTGGTAACCACGGAATTCATGAATGCGTCGGGAAACGACTTCTCGCCGCGGCCAGCCGCCAGGTGATAGACCACCGTCGCGCCCTTGGCGGCGGCCACGCAGTCCTCCGGCGACACGAGATTTCCGCGCAGAATTTCCACTTCCGCACCATGACTTGTGGCAATCGGATTCTTCGTGGTGTTGGGCCGGGCAAAGCACCGGATGTTGCGAAAGCCGCGGCGCAGAAGGGATTCCACGACCCTCGCGCCGATGAATCCGTTTGCGCCGGTCACCAGGATGAGGTCTTCCGGCTTGATGATCGAGTCCGTTTGATTCATTTCGGGATGGTGGGTATTCTCACCGTGCCGGCAGGACGAACCCGGCAGAATGGGACATTCAATTCGCATCCAAGAACAACCGGTGGGTCAGTTCCAGCGTCAAGAGCCGGTGAATTTCCGTAGTGTAGTTGCGATTGCCCTTCAGATGGCCGTCAACCACGGTTCGGACCACGGAGGGGACCAAGTATGGCCGCGCGAGCGAGCGAGAATCCAGCAGCATATCCCGAACGTAGTTGGCGAGGGCGTCTCGATACCAGACGCGAAAATGATAGACCTTGTGGCGGCCCAGCCAGATGCGTTCCAAATGCAGCGGCGCAAAAAGGTGGTCCGCCTGGGCAATCCACTGCGGCATGCCATAGTCGTACGCATATTCGGCCTTGAACAAAAACTCCAGATAACCATGCACCAGCCAGTTAGCGCCCAGCCCGCGATCCGTGCGCAGGTCCGCCAAGGCAGGATTTCCTTCCCGGATCAACCTCATGCGCACAGCTTCATTGACGGAGACTGAGCCGGGAGCCTTGTAGACAACCTGCACCAACTCATTGTCGAGATAAGGCGAGCGCACCGCGACTTGCGTCTGCTCTAATCCCAGGACGCCGTAATGATGCCAGGGCGATTGCCGGAAGGCGATGAAGGTAACCGGGTGAACCTGGCGCGATGCATGATACGTTTCTTGACCGGCACGAATCTGAGGCCGCACTTCCGGCTGGAAGAGATCATTCGCCGGGTCAGTGGCCTTGAACATCACCGCGTGCAGCAGGATCTCACTTCCATACGTGCCGACGATGCGAACCGGCGCGATTTCACGCGCTTTCTCGTTCACATAAAGGTCCGGAGACCGTCCCAGGTCAACGCAGGCATCGGAAAGGTAGATCGCGCGTTCGGCATAATGGGGGAAACGCGACAGAAATTCGCTGCCCGCCGTGATGATCTCATGCTTCTGGCCGCAGATCCTCGCCACCTTGCGGGCCAGACGTACGTCCTGATTGTCCCGATAGGCGCTTCCAAACGTGTAGCAAGGCACAGAGGCGGGCGCCAACTTGCGCCAGGCCATGATAATGCGAGTATCCAATCCGCCCGTCAGTGAGACGCCCAAGCGCTCGCCGCCATTAAAATAACGGGGGAGCACCCGAACAAAAGCATCGCGAAGCTGCTGATAGTAATCTTCGGGTGGAAGGGGGGCCTGCTCCTCCCATTCGCGCGCCTCGAAATACGGTTCCTTCTTCTCCAGCGCGCCGTCGCGAAACTTCCACGCGGAGCCGGGGGGAAGGACACCGATTCCCGGGAAAAGCGTCCGATTCTCCAGCACGCATCCGCAGGAGAGAAACTCCCCCAAGCCGCGAGGGTCAAGCTGGCGCACCTCCGGGCGCACCTTCAGGATGGCTTTGGCTTCAGCGGCAAAATAGAAAGCATCGGGCGACTCGTGGAAATACAGGCGCTGCATCCCGTAGCGATCGTTGAAGAGCATCGCCATTCCCCGCCGCCGGTCGACCACCAAGCCATGAAACCGCCCGTTCAGTTGTTTGGGAAAGTCGGACTCATCCTCATACCGGTGGACCAGGTAGGAAGCACCCTCGGGCGTAAAATGGTGCCCGCGCTCCCGCAAATGGCTAAGAACCTTGGGGTCCGGATACTCCTCCCCGGAAAAGACAACGGTGATGTCCCCCGTCTCATTTTGCAGCGGCATGCCGTCGGCAAAAGAACCGAGGCGCGCCGTCCAGCCGACGTAGATTCCCTCCTCGGCGTCGATCCAAATACCATTCGAGTAAAACGACTCATGCCGGACGGAGTCCAGCATTACGGACAATTCGTTTTCGGCCTTCGCCCTGGGAAGTTTCGTGATCAGGCCCACAATTCCTGGCACGGGAAGCCCTCCTAAGCCTTCGTTTCCACAGGAAATTTGCGTTCCAGGAAGGACTTTCGCCAGGAGCGGAGCCGGCCGGCAATCGATTCCGGAATCCGATCGATCAATCGATGGTGAAAACCCAGGCGATAGGATGCCCAACCCATGGGAGTCAGTGGGACGTAGTAGCGGGGCACGTCGACGCGCTGGAAACCATTGACCTCCTTGAAGTGGCTGAGGCTATCGCCCTCCTTCTTTCCATATGTGAAGTTCTCGTAAACCAAGTGTGAAATCCCCCGGTCTGCGCAGGCCTGCACGGACCGGGCAATCAAGGCATTGGTAGGAGCTTTGTCTTTGTGCGCCGCCATGGAGAGAATGTGCACCAGGCAGGCGAGCGTTCGCTGTTCATCCGTGACCAACTTGACGAAGCCGATCAACGTTTCTTTGAGGTATGCGCCAATCCAGATGCTGCGATCCGCAAACGTCCCCGCATACCCGCGCGCCTTTTCGAGGGTCATGCCATAATGGGGAAAAGGCCGTCCCTGGCGGACGGGAACTTCGTTATAAATTGAGCAGATTCCCTGCAGGAGGTCGTCATTGAGCGGAACCTCGCGCAGAACCACTCCTCTTTTTTCCGCCTGCCGCGCCCGGTTACGCGGATAAGAACGGATCTGCTCGTTCCACCAATGATCGAATGTCGTTATCGGCAGCACCGCGAGGTTGTCCCACTCCATGGGATAGGTGTATTTGGGCTTGGTGTCCTGGACTCTTTGCAGGAACGTGAAAAGGTCAATCCGCATGCCCGACTTTCGCAGCCCCTCGAGCATCACCTCCGGATCCTCGGGAAACTCGTATTTTTCACCATCAATTCGGGCGGTGCGAATCAAGCGCCCTTTAAGGAGAATGTCTCTTCCGCAGATTTTCATGGAAAACTAGGTTCTGGCCGTTGCCCTGGCGCATACACCGGGAGTGAATTGCCGATATCCTAACCTCGGTGCCGTCCCCCTGCCGACGACCAATTCGGCAGCCTGTCAGATGGCGCGCTCAGTAGGAGGCGAGAGGGGCGTGCAGGCGGCGGAGGGACCGGATGTGCCGAACCTCCGCATACCTGTCTGCTGGGATTTCCTGACAAGAAATGGAGCGGGAGGCAGGACTCGAACCTGCAACCTCGGCCATGGAGTGGCCGCACTCTACCAACTGAGCTACTCCCGCGGAATGCAAATTCTAGAGACGAGAATCCGAAAAAAAGGCTGAGAACTTTATGAAGCTTTGATTGGATGGGGACTCTTGGGGCGGAAAACCATCACCGTGCCGCCAAACCCGACGCTGCACTCGCCCTCTTCCACCACGTCGAATTCCTTTTCGATGACGCGGAACATCGCCGTAGGCCTCCACTTCTCCTTGCCGTCCTGGGTTTTGGACATCCTGACGATGAACACTCCCTCGGGCTTGAGGTAATCTGCGTAGTGTTCGAGGACGGACTTCACTTTGTTTAATGGCACGTGGTACATCGATTCGCGAAAGAGGATGACGTCAAACTTTTGAGGCGGTGAGAAACCCAACAGCTCCCCTTGCACAAATTGATTCTTGGCTGTCCTGCCGTTCTCCTGCGTCCGCTTTCGCGCTTTGGCGAGAGCCACTTCGGATATATCCACGCCAAGATATTGCCCATAGGCACTTTCCGCAATCTCATTGGAAGTGTTGCCCGAGCCGCAGCCTAAATCCATGATGGCGCCCTTTTTGGCCCACTTTTCCAGGTATCCGTATACGATATCACTCGTCGTGTTATCGTTGAAATTCCATTTGCTCGTCGAGTATTCCTGATCCCAAAGGGATCTCTTGAGGAATGACGGGCCATAGCTCATCAGAGCCCCGCGAATAAATCTGACACTGCGGTCCACAATGTACATATTCTTGAGATCTCACAGGTCCGGGTCTGCCGGCCTGAATTCGTCCTTTGGAATGACAGGCCGATGCCACAGGGCCTGTCCAACACTTGCCGCCATCAATGAGGATTTCAAACCGCGTCCCTCGTCGTGACGGAAGCCATGGAAGGGGAGGTTGAAGATTTCGTATCGGCCGGAGGTCTGCGCAACAGGAAGCGCCACAGCCGGTGCATCTGCTCACCTCGGGTGAACGCCACCAATTCCTTCGACACGGGCCTTTCAACTCGCCGCACCATTGACCACGAATAACCTGCTCCCAACGCCAGCCCGCCCAGGACGTAAGGCCGCTGCTTCATCTGGTAGAACATGCGGAACAACTCCCAAACGGGATGGTTACCCACCGCATAATCTTTGGCCCCCATCCGAAACCTTGCCGCGTATCCGCCGTGTTGTGCTGTTCCCATCACCCGATGATGCTGGCACAGGGTCTCCTGAAAAGTTCTGGTCTTCCACCCCTTCATTCTTGCTGAAACCACGGCAATGTGGTCGATGCTGCCGCCTTTGACCGGCACATACCCCCCAATGTCTTCAAAACACTCGCGCCGGAACAATTGGCAGCCGCCCCACACATTCTCAATGTTGGAGTACCGATAGTCGTATTGGAAAGCGCCCTCGCGAAACGGCGATCCCGCTACTCCTAGCCTGGGATCCTCTGCAAACTTTGCAACCAAGCACTCAAAATGGCCGGGGCCGAACGAAACATCTCCATCCAAATTGCCGATGACGTCAAATTGCAGGTCCTTAAGTTCCGCCCGGCCGGCATTGAAAGCTTGCACTTTTCCGGCAAAATGGCGCTCGCGGCGTTCCGGAAGCCGAACCAGCTTAATCCAGGGGTTTTCCGCAGCGTACCGGCGAACGATATCGTCCGTACCATCGGTCGATCCGTCGCTGACGATGACCCAGGTCAGCGGGCGGAAAGTTTGCGCCACCACCGACTTCATCGTCAGCTCAATGTACTTCGCCTCGTCCCGCGCCGGCGTTATCAGCACGTAAGTTGGGGCGTTCCCCATGCCATCTCCCGACGTATACCGATGCCCACGTACACCGCTCACCGGTCGCGTTCATTTCGACTTGGCGCGGCCGTCCCGTGGATTTCCCATGATTATTGGAGGCCTGGCGTTCCGGCCTGACAGCTCACGCCCGGAGCTTCATACGAAATGTGCGACCGGTTCTCGGATTCAAGAAAGTCCAATACTTGCCGCGCAACTTGATCCTGCTGGCCGCTGCTGAGTCCCGGGAACATGGGGAGTGAGAGGATTCTTGGAGCGAGCTTTTCTGCGACCGGGAAATCACCTTGGCGGTAGCCAAGCGCCTTATAGGCCTCTTGCAAGTGCAGGGGGATGGGATAGTGAATTCCCGTCCCCATGCCGGAATTCGCGAGGTGCTTCATCATTTCATCGCGCCTGGGGACCTGCACAACGTAGAGGTGGAAAACTGCTTTCGACCAGGACGGCTCAAATGGAACGGTCAATAAATCTGAGACGCCTGCGAACAGCTCGTTGTATCGAGCCGCGCATTCCCGGCGCCTTTCATTCCATTCGGCCAGGCGCCGCAGCTTGACGCGCAAAATTCCCGCTTGAATTGAATCCAACCGGCCGTTGTATCCCTCCACTTCGTGATAATACTTCTTCACCTGCCCGTGATCCCGCAAAACGCGTACTTTCTGTGCCAGGTGTTCGTCCTGGGTAGTAACGGCCCCGGCTTCCCCGCAGGCTCCCAAATTCTTCCCGGGATAGAAACTAAAAGCCGCGGCCAAACCCATCGAGCCGGCTTTCCTCCAACGATTCTCGCGGCGGGAAAAATACTCCGCGCCGTGAGCCTGGCAGGCATCCTCAACAACGGCCAGGCGGTATTTCTCCGCCAGTTCCAGAATAGCGTCCATGTCAGCCATTTGTCCGTAAAGATGAACCGGGACAATGACTTTAATTGCGCGTCCTGTCGGCTTGTCGACAAGCTTGCCGTTGGCGTCGTTTTGAGTGCAATGCTTGGCCAGGTAATCCGCCAGCTTATTCACATCCATATTGCAGGTGTGCTCGTCCACATCGACAAATCGAGGCAGGGCTCCGCACTGAGAAATCGCCTCGGAGGTCGCGATGAAGGTATTCGGGACCGTGATGACCGCGTCATCGGGGCCAACGCCGGCGGCCATCAGGGCAAAGCGCAAGGCGTCAGTTCCACTGCCCACTCCCACACAATGTTGAGCGTCAGAAAACTTGGCGAAGGATTTCTCAAAATCCTCGACCATGGGGCCGCCAATAAAGCCGGCCGTCTCCAGAGCATGGGAAAACACTCCCACCAGCTCTTCTTTGAGCTCCTGGTGCGGAGAGACAAGGTCGAGAAAAGGAATGCGATTGGATTGCATTAAGCTACCTCCATTTTCTTCTGGTTGATCTTTCGCAAAACTCGGGCGGGATTGCCGGCAACAACAGCATTGGCGGGCACGTCCTTGGTCACAACACTTCCCGCCCCTACGATGGCGTTTTCGCCTATGGTGACGTTGCACAGGATGGTGCTCCCCGACCCGATCGAGGCGCCCTTCTTCACCAAGGTAGTTTCCACCTTCCAATCCGCCTCGGTTTGAAGCGTGCCATCGGCATTTGCGGCGTGGGGATAAGTGTCGTTGATAAAAGTGACGCCGTGCCCCACGAAAACGTTGTCCTCGATGGTCACTCCTTCGCAAATAAAGGTGTGACTTGAAATCTTGCACCTTTTGCCAATCTTGGCTTTCTTCTGAACCTCGACGAAAGCGCCGATTTTGGTCTCGTCGCCGATTTCGCAGCCGTAAAGGTTAATGAACCTGGAAAGCTTGACGCCTTTCCCCAGCCGGACGTCGGGGGCGATGCTCAGGAATTCACTCATACGCGAACGAGCCTCCCCCGGTCCCGGATAGATTCGTTCGCGGCCTCCAGCATTCTCACCACTTTGAGCCCCGCGCGTCCGTCGTTGAAGGGTGTCGTGTTGTTCTTAATGCACTCGACAAAGTAACCGCACTCCGCCTTCAGCGCTTCCGTCTGCTCAACGCGGGGAGCCCACATGTCGCCCGAGCGGTAACGGACCAAAAGGTCATACACACCCTCCTCGTTGGTGATCTGCACTCCCTTGTCGTAAACTTTGACCTTTTCATCAGCTTCCAGGTCGTTCCACACCACCATCCTCTTCTCGCCTCCGATGAGAGTCGTGCGGACCTTCACGGGTGACAGCCAATTGACATTGATGTGAGCGATAATGTTGTTCTGGAAGTAGATCGTGATATAGGCCATATCCTCGTGGCCATTCAAATGGTTTTGACCGGTGGCGACAATGGCTTCGACCTTGTCCTTAATGAGGTAGTCCATGATCGAAAGGTCGTGGGGAGCCAAATCCCAAATCACATTGACGTCGTGCTGAAACAGGCCCAAATTTACGCGGGTCGAATCATAGTAGAAGAGTTTCCCCAGGGCTCCCTCGTCCACTAATTGGCGGATCTTCTTTACGGCGCCGGTGAAAAGGAATGTGTGGTCCACCATGGTCCGCAGGTTCTTCTTCTCGGCCAATTCGATCAATTCCTCGGACTGTGCCGCGGTGGAGGTGAAGGGCTTTTCCACAAACACGTGTTTGCCGTTCAGGAGCGCGGCCTTGGCCAGTTCGAAGTGCGTCCAAACGGGGGTGATGACCGCAATGGCATCGATGTCGGGGGCCGCCAAGGTCGCCTCAACATCCGAGGAAACTTGCATGTTGGGGTATGTCTGCTTCGCGCGGCGGAGCGCGGCATCACTCTTGTCGCACACCACTGCCACCTCACAGCCCTCCAGGGTGTGAAAGTTCCTGACGATCTGCGGTCCCCAATATCCATAACCAATGATGCCGATGCGTACCATGGTCTCTCCTTTGACCTCAAATCCCGAGGTCACCTTGCCAAAGCTCAATAGGCTCCATTTCCCTTCAGCACGGCGGCAGGGGTTCGCAAGAGGATTTTGATGTCCAACCACGGCGACCAGGTCTTGACATAGCGCAGGTCCAAACGAACCATCTCGTCGAATTTGGTCCTGCTGCGACCCTCCACCTGCCACAACCCGGTAATTCCAGGTTTCGCTTCGAGGAAGCGCCGCCGATGCCATATTTCGTAGACCTCGACCTCATAAGGAATGGGGGGACGTGGCCCCACCAGCGACATCTCTCCTCTGAGGACGTTGAAGAATTGCGGCAGTTCATCCAGACTGGTCTTGCGCAGAAATCTTCCCACCGGTGTGATCCGGGGATCATCCTTTAACTTGTAGACCGGTGCATTCTTTTCATCCCCTTTCGTCACTCCCTTCCCGGAAATGAGGCGGCGAACATAGTCCCGATGAATCCTCGCGTCGTTCTGGAAATACATCGACCGGAACTTGAGGAAGGAAAAGGGTTCACCGTACTGACCGACACGGTCCTGTTTGAACAAGATCGGCCCCTTTGAGGTCAGCCGGATGGCAATGGCAATGACCGCAAAAAGAGGAGAGAGGATAATCAGGGCAAGAAAGCTGCCGACCACATCGATGGCTCTCTTGATCAAGCGATAAGTCGAGGAAGCCTGGTCCTTGGTCAGGAGGTCAGGGTAAAGGCTGATGTCGGTTGAACGGCCACCCTTGCCAACTTCCATGTCATCGGGAAAGACGTGGAAAGTAATATGGATCGATTCAATCTGCTCAAGCTGCAAGCAGGTCTGCAAGGCAGCCCTCATCCGGGAGTTTAAGGCACTCAGGATCGAAGCCAGATCGCCCCTGCCGATTTCCGTGCAAATGACTCCGATGACGGATCCGTCCTCATACCAGCCATGCAAATCCGTCTCCCGCGCCGAGTTGGAAAGTGCCTCCGTAATTCCTTCCAGGATCACTCTCCCCCGCCCCGTGTCGATGACCTTGCCCACATGGAGCAGCATGAGCACAAACCTCTGCCGGGACCGCTCACTCCGTTTGCGCTCAATGGTGAGCACTCTCCGGAACAGATCCTCCGACACGAGTGAAAATCCCGCATCCTCGCTGTCGGATTCTGCCCTGACTTGGGGACCAAAGGCCATCCCGTTGCCCGTGATTCTTTTCCACGGTTTCTTCGATTGAAAAATGTCAGCAATCATCTCGTCTCTCCTGATTCACCTGGGGTAAAGTAAAATGACCTAAAACCCAAAAACCTTGATTAAGAGGATATGAAGAATTGCACCGGGCTTTTTTCGAATTGCTGTTCGGCAGTGATGGGGAGTCTGAAGTCGCCTGTCTAATGGCCAATCGGAATGGACTTCAGCCGGAAGTCAATTGCTAACGTCACCAAATTCAAGTCGTATTTTTCCGCAATGGGCAATGTTCCTGAACTGAGTTGATGGCCATTTTGGTATGAAACGCGGAAGGTCGCACCATTTGCGAAGGGGCGCACGAGTTCAAAACTACCCAGCAAACCATCCGTCCGCCCTGTTCCCAACTGCGAATACAGCGTGTCGATCCGGGTGGCGCCATTGCGGAAATCAGCTTCCCAATGCCCCACGAGGTGTCGACGGACTCCTAAGGTCGCCGACGTGTATTCCACTTGCCCGTAGATGCCCCCGCTGTCAGAGACCCTTCTTTCTAAAGTAATATCGAAAGCCGTTTTTCTGACTTCCTTGGTGATGCTTCCCCCGCCTGCTCCTTGAAAGTGTTCCGTTGCGCTTACGCCCGCCGACTCACCAAAGGTGGTTATGTATTGCGGTCCGCCGAAAAACGACACCGTCACGCTCGGGGTAAAGTGCGACTGAAGGGCAATGAGAGCGCTTTCGGTTTGATATCGTTCGAGGCTGCCAATGGCGTCACCCCCTTTGTACGTAGAATCCTCATGAAGGACGGAAATCCCGAAACTCGTGTGCTCGGTGATGTGATATTGATATTGAATCCCGCCGCTTGCAGAGCGGCCGTTATACAACGGCTCGCCCGCGATCTGGCTGCTTCCGAATTGGAGCACATTGTACCCACCCGTCAGTGCTATGGATGTTCGATGGCTCTTCACAAAGATCAGGTCGAACCCACTCGTATTCGTAAGCGTTCTGTCCGTATACGGAAAGACGGACTGATTCAGGCCGGTAGGGGATCCCAGCCCCGAGGAAATTTGCTGCCCCACCAGGGATTGGAAGATGCCATTTTGATAGCTGATCCCATCGTCCAAGGTGAGTACCCATCGGGGGCTGAACCTGTACTCAAGGTCCAGGTTGCCCATATGATTGAGGCGGTCATATTGGGTCGTGTTCTTGTAGAGAAAAAAGCTGGGCGAGTAATTGAAATTGAAAGATACGTTCCGAGTTTGCCGCAGGAAAGCAAAGTGGGAAGTAATGGAAGCGGCCTCGTCTGCAACCCGATCCGAATTTTCATCGAAGACGTTATCGTTGTAGATCATTGAGGCGCCCATGCTCACCGAGACCTGGTTGGTTGGGACAGCCTCATTCGAAAATCGCAACGGAGCCTGCAACCCATTGCCGATGGCCACAGGAGACGCCAAGGCCGACAGTCCGGAAGAAGAAACTTGGGCGTGAATGGTCAAAGGTGTCAAGGTGATGAAAATGGCAAGCGGAATGAGCTTGTTCAACTGGCCTCTCCACGAAACCGCATTCCGCCCACCCTCTTGTTTCCCACTTTGCTGCATGAAGTGGTGTTCCCCTTCTTTGGGCTAATGAACCTGCCCTCCGCGCGTCATACGATAACTGCGAATTGCAATCGCCAGGGTAGTCGGTGGGTCCAAGAGGGGATTCTCCTCCGCACGGACCACCGTTCCCTTGCAAACAATCTGCCCGCGCCCCTCTCCGAGGACAGAAATAGGAAGTTCAAACCTCAATTCGATTGCAATCTTTGGCTCTAATGAGGCTTCCGTGAGCAATAAAACTCCCGACCGACTAATGTTCTCGGTCTTACCCTGGAGCCACTCGGAGCGGTTCGGTTCGCGATAGCGTACCGGAATGCTGATCGGAAAGCGCTCAGCTCTGGGAGTTCCTTTCATGACTACGTTGGGGCGGGGATCAGTCATGGCTCAAATCGCGGATGATTATTCAACTTCCGGAATTCCGCGTCTCCTTCTCTTGGCTATTTGGTCTGATTTAGTACGCAACGCTCAGGGGAAGTTCGGGGTGATGCTTTAAATCGCAATTGCAGGCCCTCTTGAAATCGACTCGTTAAGACAAGGGCGAAGACTTCTCAATCGGAAGATGGTGCAGGCAGAAAGATACAGCTCCGCCCTTTGACTTACAGAAACACTTGATCTGTAGGCCTTAACTTAAGTTTGAGCGAAGAGCGACCCTTAGGATTGATACTCCACTTGCCAAAAAGGAATGCAAGGGTTGCGCACGCCTTTCACTCTTTACGATACCCTTGCTTTTCGCATTCGCCATCATTCGCGCCAATCCTGAACTGAGTACACTTTCTGGTGGGTAAATTACTGACCACCCACTTCTCTTCCGGCAACCCGCCGCATGACTTTTCGAGCAGATCTGCGGACCACTGGGGCGCACAACCAGTTTAGGGTATTAAGGAAATCTGACAATAGCCCGATAGTTGGGGTGAAATGGTACTAATGGCCCGTGCTTGCCTGGCACTAAAATGCCATGTTTACATCAGATTAGGAGTTCAGGTAGCAAAGAAGTAAAGCTGCTATCTGCAACCTATGGCACTCGGCTGTCGTGGCACGCCGCCTGTTGCAACCGCTCATTATGAAAGCAAAGCTGGGGGAAATCTTAAGATTTTGCCAGGGTCCCAAACAATTGATTTTTAAGCAAGAAGCAATTCCAATCGGCATTAAAAGTTTTCAGGCGGCTACTTTCGAATAGACTTTGCACCTTTGGGGCCGTGGGCAGGTTGCGTGTACCCATAGTATTTCGAATAGACTTTCTCGAGCCCTTCGACGTCGTTGAGTACGATCCCAATAATGTGTTCCCGACCCAGGGTCTGAGTCGCCGTCTCGATCGCCTCACGAGGGGTACCGCCGGCCCGAACCACCAGCAACGTGGCATCGGTCAGGACTTTCAGCGCCAGGATTTCAGCCATGGGGGTGGTGGGGGGAGAATCGACGATAATCCACTTAAAAGTCGTTGCCAAACCCTCAAAAAATTGGGGGGTGAGGGTAGATTGGAGGAAGTTACCCCCCAGCGTCGGGCTCCCGGCGGGCAAAATGTAAAACCCCATGGGATCTACCCGCCGAATAGCCAGCATGGGGTCGCTTTTGTTATCCAGACATTCGGTCAAACCTGCCCAGGGGCTAAGACCCAGTTTCTTCAACAATGAAGGCCGGTAGACATCGGCTTCCAGCAAGAGGACGGGCCTTTTCCCCTTTTCGGCCAAGGCAGCAGCCAGATTCAAAGACACGGTGCTCTTGCCATCGCCAGGCAGAGGACTTGTAATCAGGAGGGTTCTCAGCTTTTTGGAAGCTTGCAGATGGCGAAGGCGCATCTGCACCAATCTGAATCGATCCGCACCCGCGCTTCGGGGTTCGGTTTGGATAACCAAGCGGCTTTCTTCAGGGACAGAAATGGTTTCCACTGGGAAAGGCAAATCACTGTCTGCTCTTTCCAATCCCTTCAAAAACTCATCCGAAGTTGTCTCAAGGATTTCGTCCTTTTCTGATTCGGCTTTGAGAGTGCGATTATGCACGAGATCAGCATCCTTTCACATTCGACTCGGCGCTTCTTCGAGGGAAGTTCATTCGCTCTCCTAGCCCCGACGATATACAAAGTACTCGGATGCGCAGACGACCACAAACAAGGCGAAACCTAGCACCCACTCTACCACATGCATCCGAGAACGCCTTCGGACGTCGGCCCTTGTAGGAAGAGACGGAACGCCTATCAATAAAGGAAAAGAAAAGAAGCGACCCAACTCCTTCTCATTCATCACGGAGTGATCCTGGAAGTATAGAATGAAAACCAATGCGATGCCCAAGGCCAGGCCCGCCCCCAAACCGCCCAAGGCGATGGCCATATGGTTCGGCCAGGCGGGTTTCATGGGCAGACTGGGCTGGTCGATGGTGCGGAATCGCTGGCCCTGCTGCCGCTGGTCAAGGTCCGTGGCCAATTCCGACGCCTGCTTTCTGGTCAGCAGATCATCGTAGTTTTTCTTGGTCAGTTCATAATTCCGATTTAACTCGGCGAGTTGCTGCTCGCGAACCGGAGTCAGGTTGAGGCGATTCCGATACTCGGCAATTTGTCCTTGTAGTTGTTTTTCCAGCGTCTCATTGTTTTGGATTTCGAGTTGGTTTGCCTGGAGTTGGCTCTTCAATTGGGCCATGGCAGCATTGTTCGCGGAGGAATCTGCCGTCTCAGCGGATTCCTTGCCGGCGCCATCCGTGGAAGGCCCGGGAGTTTTCTTTAGGGCGGCCGCCAACAAGGCCTCTGATTCCTTGATCTCTTCTTCAATCCTGACGACGTCAGGATATTTTTCCGTGTGGTCCGCCAGCAAGGTGGCCCTTTGGCTCCTCAGGTCGGCCAACTTCGCTTTGATCGTCTGGACAGGATCCGCCGTAACTGTACCCCCCGCACCCGGCGCGGGAACCTCCTCGGCGCCCAATTGCTGGTATTGCGCCAGCAGAGATTCGATATAAACCTGCTGCTCCTTTGCCCGGCCAAGCGCCGCTTGGGTATTTTGAAGCTGCATCTGGTATCCGGTAAGAATGCCCAGGTTTCCCTGCTGTTGCTCAGGCAAGGCGCCAAGATTATTCATCTTGAATTCCCGAACCTGGTCTTCCATTTTCTTCAACTCAGCGGCAGCGGCTTCAACCTGCTGTTCCAGGAACTGCGTTGTGACCCGATCCTGGTCTCCCTGCCACCGGTCGTTCTCTTGAATGAAAAGTGTTGTAAGTTTGCGAGTGACCTCCTGAGCCATGAGAGGACTGGTGCCCATATAGGAAATCTTGAATTCCTCGAGCGACTTGGTGCCCCCTAACTCATCCAAGGGTTTTATGGCGATCTTACCGCGCATGAGAGAGCCCAATTCCTCGGGAGAGAGCCGCTTCCGCTCATTTGGATAAAGATTATATTCATCAATGATTTTCAGCAACTGGGTGCGTGAAAGGATGGCGTCGGTGGTGATCAGCACGGTCTCGCGCATATCCGCGGTGGTGTTGGGTGTTACATATCGTTCGGGCACCTGTTGGTGCTCCACAAGAATCGTGGCCTCGGACTCGTAACGATTGGGAAGCACTCGCGAAACCCCGCATGCCACGAGCCCTCCCAGAATCGTAGGCAACAACAGACACCAGCGGTGTTTCGCCGCGGCGCGCAGCCCCTTACTGATCATTTCATCAAGGTTTTCTTCTTGTTCCACCACGGATTTCGACCTCCTGAATCATTCTTAAGGAACGATGACTGTATCGCCGCTCTGGAGCTCGATATTCTCTTCGGGATTGTGCCGCCGGATGGCCTTCTTGTAATCGAACGGAACCGTCTGATCCGAACCGTCACTCTTGGGTCGCAAGATGTAAATCTTATTCTCCCGGGCGAAATCCTGGAAGCCGCCGGCAATTGCTATGGCTTCAATAATTGTCGTGGGTTTCCCCAAGGGGTAGGCCCCGGGCTTGGCGACTTTGCCCAAAATGCTGTAAGTTCTGCTTTTGACTTCCTGCACGATCACGGTAACTTGCGGATCGGAAATAAACTCCTTCAATTTTTGTGCAATGAGCTGCTGTGCAGCCTCTGCCGTCAATCCGCTCACGGCTAGATCCCCAATCAAGGGCAGAGTGATCTTTCCATCCGGGCGCACTGGAATCGTTCGAGTGAGCTCATTATCCTTCCACACGCTGATCGCCAGGACATCGGACGGTCCGATAAGGTAGGCCGCCTCCTTCGACTTGGACTGTGGCACGCCGGCATCCGCCGGCGCGTTCTGCCCTGTTGCCGCAACTTTAGGCACACCTTGGATGCGAGGCAATTCCCTTGCCTTTCCGGATCGCAGTCCCAGAATCAAGATCATTGCGACCGTCAGCCCCGCCCAGAATCTGGCTCGGATCAGGCGATGGCTGGCTCCCGCGTCCCGCAGGATACTTTTTCGTAGATCCATGTGATCGAATTTCATCTCTTAGAGCCCTTCGTGAATATCCCTTTATAAAGTCAATTGAATTCCCGAGTTGTTTTCCTCTTGCTGTTTAAGGCTGAAATTCAGGTATGCGAATTGGCTGCGAGCTCTGACTTGCCGTGTCTGCCTTCAACCTATCCTTTCGAAACGCTTCGGCCCCGCCCACCCGCTCGACCATGTTAACATCTACCTCGACGGCTGCAGACCGCGCCAGCATTTCGACCGAAAGGACCAGCCGGTAGGCACTTTTGCTGCGCACCAGGATGCCTTCAATTCCTTCCAGGGGACCCGACTTTATCCGAACCCTGTCGCCGCACTTGATAAAAGGGTGCTTCTGAACTCGTAATGGGCTTTCAATCAGCCTGCGTACCGCCTCAATTTCATGCTGCGGGATGTCGGCCGGTCGCCCTCCCCAGGACACCATGGAGTGGACGCCCGGCGTCGTCAGAATGTTTAACATACGATCCAGTCCGCCCAGGACAAAAACGTAATTGGGGAAAAGGGGCAATTCGAGTTCCTTCCAACGGTCCTTCCAACGATGAACCGTGCGATACTGCGGCAAGAATATATCAAAGCCTTTGCCGGTCAAAGCATGGGCTACCAGCCTTTCATGCTGGTGGCGGGTGTAAAGGGCATGCCAGCTCACTTTCACCACGCTGGAGGTTCCTTCCGCCCCCGTTTCTTCGATCGGCATTAGTTTCTCCTTGGGACTGCCATTCAAACTCTTGCCCCTTCGTTCTTCAGGAAAATGGGATTACGCTCTTTGAGGACAACCCTCCGCGCGTAATGCGATAAGGGTGGATCGTCACAGCCATGACCGTGGATGCGTCCAACCCTCCAACTTGCTCCACTCTCACCACGGTGCCCTTGCAAAGAACCTCGGCAGGATGACCGTCCTTTCCACCCCCGGAGGCAAGCTGCAATTTCAACTCCACGACCGTATCGACGGCGAGGGGGACTTCGCACTTGAACAGCATCCCCGTCCGGCTGATGTTTTCTGTCCACCCTTCCAGCCAATCCTGACTTTCGAGCTCCCGGTATAGGACTCGAAGGTGGAGCGTAAACCGCCGAGCCCGACCCACGGCTTGGACCAACGTCTTAGTCAGCATCTTTTTGTCCCGCATGAAATCAAAGTATGTTCATCCACGCGGAGCCTCTAAGATTCCAGATAAAGCTCCGCCCCTTGACTTACAATTAAGCTTGCCCAGTAAGCCGATCTATGATTCGCTCGAGTACTGACGCCTAACGCTGTGTCAATTCATGGTGTAGAGGCAGTTGAGCACAGGGAAGTTCCTTAAACCTCAACGACTCCACAATGCGCATCCGACGTCATTACGCCTTAGTCCAAACCGCTATCCCGCAAAGTATGCTTCCCAGATTTCTCCGCTCCATGGGCCGCACCGTCTGGCCACGGACCATACGCCATGGCACCCTAGCTTAGCGAATTAAAAAACCCTGACAATAGCCCGATGGTACAATCGGAATAGCACTAATGGACCGTGTCCGCTAGCACCTAGACGCTTTTTAGTTTCAATGGGTTACGTGCGCTTGGAGTCAGATGAGGGTCAGGCCAAGTCCAGGGTGGGTGCTATTCCTCTTTGATGAGCTGTTGGTTGATGGCAAATAGCACCAATTCCAAGCGGTTGGAAACCCCCAGCTTGTCAAAAATGTTGGTAAGGTGGTGTTTGGCAGTATGTTCGCTAATGCCCAGCTTTGTGGCGAGATCTTTATTGGTGTAGCCGGCGACGATCAGGGCAATAACCTGTAATTCGCGTGAGGTAAGCCCAAAATTCTTCTTGGCCTCTGAGGCGCGGTGCTGCGGCATCAACCGTCTCAGGGCTTGAATCAGGTCTGAGACGCTCTCCTGGCCCACCCAAAATTGCTCTTCGTTCACACAACGGATGCTTTTCAAAATAACCTGTATCGTGGAATCCTTCAGAACTATTCCGCGCGCCCCCAATTGCAGCGCCTCAAGCACTTGCTCCTTTTCTATCGAGGCGGTAAGCAGGATGGTTCGAGTAGAAATCCCCGATTGGCTTAAGACGCGAAGGGTTTCAAGCCCGGTGCCCTTCGGCATGGCGAGGTCCAGGAGCAGGATCCGGGGCTTGTATTGACGGACCAACCGGATGGTTTCTTCGCCGTCGCAGGCTTCCGCCACAACACGGATCCCTTCCTCGGACTCAAGCAATCTCCGCAAGCCGTCACGGAAAACCGGGTGGTCATCCGAAATTACGATTTCAATTTGGGTAAGTTGATCTTCCATTTGTGGCCAAGGGTAGCAATACTTCCAATTTGGCGCCGGAACCGGGGATGGACTCAATCATCAGTTCCCCTCCGATCGACCGAACCCTCTCCTTAATGACAATTGGACACTCGGGAACATGTTCCAGCTCGGCCAACGTAAGGCGGCCGGCAAAACCAAAACCGCGGCCGTCATCCTCCACGCGGAGTTTCCAGTGTTCATTCCCCCGCACAAAAACGACTTGAACCTTGTGTGCTCCGCTGTGCTTGCGGATATTGGCCAGGGCCTCTTGCACGATTCGCACCAACTCCGAACATACTCGGGGCGGAAGGGAAACTTCCTCAGCTTCGGAGACAAAACTGGCTGAAATTCCCAGGTCGCGCCGAAACCTCTCAACCGTTCCGGCAATGCAGTCCAACAGGTGCGTGGGATCCACCTCCAGCGGTTTAACGCGCTGCATCTGCTCCCGAAAATCCACGATTTCGTTGTGAATAACCTCTTGCAAGCGCTTCAAATCGCCGTTCGAAAAAGCCGGGCTCGCCGACCTTTCCTGAGCCCGCCGCAGGAGGTCGATTTGCATTTCCACCCCGATCAGCGATTGTATGACCCCGTCGTGCAATTCCTGCGCCAAGCGCAGCCGCTCCCGTGCCTGCGCCCTTGAGCGCAGACGACTCACCAGAAATTTGTTGTAAATAACGGGTCCAACCTCGCGGATCAAGGAGGCAAGGAATCGGGAATTGCCCTTCGCCTCGCTGCTTTTCCCGGGGTTGTAGACCGTCAGGCGCCCAAACCACTTTTTCTCCAGCGAAAACGAAGTGGCCAGCAGTGAACCGAACCCCCCGAAGGGCGTGTGCTGTTCGCTGACAATGCGCATGTCGTAGAGTTCGTCGTAATCCTGCTCCGGAGCAAGGAACCCGGCCAGCGCCGCGCGGAGCGGACTCTGCAATTCAATTTCACGTCTCGCGGCGGCCTCCGCCCGAAGCTTCGGGTCCCCCCCGATGCGCCGCAGCCCGAGCATCCGCCACATCCCCTCCGGCAACATGGTGAAATACGCCTCGCGCTTAAGCCCGGTCAGCGTCCAGGATTTGACTTCATTGTTGGTCTGGTCAGGACTTGGCCGGCTCGCTTCCCATAAGAAGGCCTGCTCGGCTTTGATTTCCTGAGTTACCAGCCCCACTTGATCCGCATCAAAATACTCCCGCACGGAAATCAGGATGTTGCCGATATTGACGCGCAAACTCGGCTCGTGGAGCGCCTGCCGCACCAGCCGGGTGACGATGCCAGCTTCCGCATGCAGCTTCTTCTCCCGGTCCATCAAAAGCAATCCGAATAGATAAGCCGAAAGCACCAGAAGGGCGATGATGGCGTTCAAATACCCGCTTCCCCCCGTCCAGTGCAGCATTCCCGCAGACCAGGGAAAGGGCGCGGCAGACTCCAAAAGTAAGACCATGATGCAGGCGCAGAGCGTCGGGAAAGCCCCGGCAACTCCCCACCGGCTTGCCGCGGCGAGGAGCACGAAAAAGTAAAGCGGCAGAAAGGGGCTGTGGGCTCCCCCGGTCAGTAAAATAATTGACGATGCGACGACGATGTCGGCTGCGTGCAAGCTCAAGCGCCACACCAGGCTGATCGGCCTCCTGAGCAGAACAACGCCCAAGTTCAAAATGGCGTAAGCGAAATAAATGAAAATCAAAACCCGGCAAGAAGTTGCATGCTTACCCAGAACGGCAGGATAAAGGTAGCTGGTAAGGAGGCAGGCAAAGGCAATTACTAAGCAGGCATGCGCAAGCAAATAGTCCTGATCACGGGATCCTCGCTTCATCCCCATTCCCCTGTCTTCGAGCAACATACCGCGCATGCTCATGCAGCACCACTCGCCGTGTCCGTTGGGGTGACATACGAATAGCACTATCTCCCTTGGCGTGGGCGGGGAAACGTGCTTGGAAATGGCAAATCGAGGGGGGTAGGGTTGACCCTCCTCGCTGCTTTATCACATTCAAACTTCAGGAACAACTAAAGATTAACCTAAACCCCGCAGGTCTTCAAGGAAAATATTTATTTTTATCACTATCGAGATATAGCACCCTCCCCGCGATCCATGGCACCCTGTGGCTGAACAATGGACTTCCCAATGCTCGGAGAAT
This sequence comes from Terriglobia bacterium, assembly GCA_030040515.1. Taxonomy (GTDB): domain Bacteria; phylum Acidobacteriota; class Terriglobia; order UBA7540; family UBA7540; genus Bog-366. Next base: position 5,694 of record JASHTO010000348.1, on the reverse strand, counting down.
CTTGACAAGGTATCGGTGGACTATCTTTAGATAATGGCACTGGCACCCCAGGTTTACCTTCTCTAAAACCTATTAGTCCGTAGCACGAGCCTCTTGCTCCCGCAAAAAGGGATTACAGAACCTATCGCCCTGCACCGATGCCGTTCCCACAGGCGCGCTGGCTGTGGCGCAATTCGGAGTCGTAGCCGCGCTCGATGCCTTGTGCTCGGCCATCACTGAGTTCCGCCAAATTGAATCTCGTTATTACTGTGTTGCAATGAAGTGTGGGAATCTGATATTCATCCCGCCCTGAGGGAGAACCCACATGTTGAATTGTCTCAAGTATGCGGAACATTGCCAGAGGATAGCGCCGTCTGACCCGGATCTGAGGCATAACTCGTGGCCGACGTTTGCCAAACTCCTGATGTTGACCTGGGCGTTCACGATGATTTCCGGCTCACGCACATGGGCCCAGGTGAATGACATCTTTCGCATCACCCACGGCTCATTCGCCAGCCATGTGGAGTATCACCAAATCGACTTGCCACCCGGGAAAGAGTACGTGCTGGCGGACATTGCGGGGCCCGGCAAAATCACCTACTTCTATTTCACCGATAGCAGCTACAAGCACGGAACAGATGGCTCGGGTGCGATGTACGCGGGGCTGGTGCTGAAAGTGTATTGGGATGACGCCCCCGAGCCCAGCATTCGCGTCCCGCTTTGGGCTTTCTTCGGAGTCTTCAACCACAAAGCCATCGAATATCAGTCGCTGCCCATGCAGATCAATCACTACAATTTCATGTGTTATCTTCCCATGCCCTTTTCGCGCCGGGCGCGCTGGGTGCTAGCGAATGACGGCGACGAAGAATACATTCGCTCCGTGGCGTATGGCATCGATTATGAGTCTGACCCCGCCTTCGCCGACGAAAAAAGCCGTCTGCACGCCGCCTGGAACCGCTCGAATCCCACGGACGGCATGCACAATTTGCTGGAAATCAAAGGCACCGGCCAGTACATCGGCAATTTCCTTCAAGTGGACACCCGGTATCAAGGTTGGTGGGGCGAAGGCGATACCATCTTCCACGTTGATGGGAATTCCGTCACCCACACTCCGGGGACGGAGGACGAATACGGGTCCTGCTGGGGTTTTGAGCATACCTACTCGTACATCTACAGCGGATATATTCAAATGGATGAAGGGCAGAACCGCATGTACCGATGGTATCTCGCCAATCCCGTGCGCTTTCAGAAATCCCTCAAAGTTGAAATCCAGAATCAGCGCAATGAAGACGGCAAACAAGTGCCCAGCCATGACGATTACACCAGCGTGGCATTCTGGTACCAGGAAGGCGCCCACGCGGCGCCGCCTCTGCCCGCCTATGCGGAAAGAAATGCCCCCAACCGAAGTCCTGAATACCCCAGAACGCCGTTAAGGTAGGCCGGAAGGCCCTTGCAGCTAGTGGCCATTTGAACATTCGCGCCTCCGAGGGGCACATCATTGGACCGCAACGGGCGCCAATCCTCTGCCCCAATTTTGGTCCACATTAGACCAATCAAAGGCCATATGAATTTTTTAGGTGCTTTCCCAGTACTGGAAGGACGATGTTACCTTGGCAAGACCACCCAAGAGGAATAGCATAACCACAGTAGACCATTTTTCAGAACCCTTGGTAAGGAAGTTTTCGCAATCCCGCCGAATGATACATCGACCATTTTTCTTCGGCTATGAGGCCGTGGAGACGTACCTCCATACCTCCTCGGCGGCGGGAGTGCCACTTTTCAATGGCTGGTGTGCGGCGCGCTGGACAAGCGCTTCGCTTGCGCTCCAGGGCCACTCGAAGCGCCCTCTTCCCCCAAGAACTTGAGGAGAGCAATTCCGCATAAAGATGAACCGCGGAGATTTCTTCCCCACGGCCTATTTCGCGGCCGTGGCGGGTGCGAAGTTGGCTACCGGCAAAACGCCCGCAGCGGCTATAGGCCGATTTCTATTCGGTCTGAAAACCCGGCGATACTCGATTCCCGGAGATATCGGGCTCAAAAACGTTCGCATGGGAATTGAAATTGATGGCATCACCCACTGGGCGGATGATGCCTCTCACGCGGAGTGGAGCGGCGAAGAAACCGGCGAAGCCAAATTCACGTTTCAATCACCCGCAATCGAGTGGCAAGTTCAATTCAGTTGGGAATCCGACGGCCAGGCACTGATCGTCAGCTCCAGGATTGAGAATCGCGGCCATCAGCCGCTCAAGCTGGGCGAGGGTCGCGCGCGCTACGGACCCAACAAGGGCTTCTATCCCGGCACGTTCGTCATCAACAAGCCCGATTACTGGACCTCACACCGCACCGGACTCTGCTCGCTGATTTATTACTTTGCCCACCGCAAGCTCTATCTGGCCGACAGCGGCAGCGTGATGACCATCGACAAGCCCATTCCCCTCGGCGACGCGCAGATCAGCGTGACCATCTTCGGCATCAACGGCGGGCCCGTGATGCTCGGCGACGACGTTGACCGCATGGATGAAGACCGCATGTTGATGGTCCGCATGATCTTCCCGCGCCTGCCCGAGTGCGCGCGCCCGCTCGACCTGTTCGATTACGCCGAGCTCGATTACCCCCAGGTCTTTCACATGAAAGTCGAGCGCGAGTGGGAATACCGGGACTTGCTTGCCGTCTTCAACCTGAGCGACCACACCATGGCCCGCACGTTTCCGCTCGAACGCCTGAAGCTCGACCCCAAGGGCCAGTACTCCGTCTTCGATTTCTGGAACCTGCGCTATCAGGGCGTTGAAACCAGCGGCTCGATTTCCGTCGAAGTCCCGCCCGACAGCGTCAAGCTGCTGCGCATCGCGCCGTATCGCGATCATCCCTGGCTGATTTCGACGGATATGCACGTGCGGCAGGGCCAGGCGGAGATTCTCGATTGCAATTGGGACCAGGACGCCATGACGCTCACCATCCGCGCCCAGCGGCCCGCCGGGCACGAGGGCGGCATTTACGTCCACGCGCCCAAAGGTCTTGCGCCCGACAATCCCAAAGGCCTGTGGCTCGCGCGCGACGGCCGTGACAATTCCCTCATCATTCGTAAACCCATCGAACTCACCGGCAAGCCCGTGGAAGTGCAAATGCGCTTCAAGCGCTATTAATCGATTGTAGCGGCGCTCTATGAGCGCTGAAACATAGGGGCGCGCCGGAGCGAAGCCCAACTCCTTCTGAAACACCGGCGCCGCCACGGCAATCGCCGTCCAGTCGGAGTAGCAAAGCAGATTGACCGACGTGGCCAGGGCGACGATGGAATAGCGAACGTGAGTGGGTTGAGGGATTGGTTTCGCGAGCCATGAGCAGCCACGGAATCGCGGCCGGCGCAGAGATGCCTTCCAATCTCTGCGTTTGAAACTGCAAGATAGGCGTCAGTTCGAGATCGCAGACTCCCTACCCCAGGAGTCTGCGCCAGCCAGCGGAATCGCGGCTGGCGCAGAGATGCATTTCAATCTCTGCGTTTGAAACTGCAAGATAAGCGTCAGTTCGAGATCGCAGACTCCCTACCCCAGGAGTCTGCGCCGGCCGGCGGACTACTTTTCCGCCGGCCCGATCAGCGGCGGCAGCGTCGGATGCTCAAAAAGCATCCGATCCTTGCTGAGGCGGTCTGACGCGGCCTCCCAGCGCCGCTCCTCCTCGTCGTATCGCGACAGAATGTTGCCCAGGTAATACGGGCGATTCTCACCCAGCCACAGTTTCTGGTACATATCGCGCAGAATGTAGGTCTGCCCGCGCATATCCTGAATCAGGCTGTTGCCGCCATTGATGCGGCCCAGAATCTGGCGGACGGCGGAGGGCTTTGCCGTGCTCGCCTGCGCCTGGGCGTAGAGGTCCGCGATATACTTTGAATAAATCGCCTTCTGCCCGAGGTAATCAAACCGCCGCGCCGCGAATTCCGTGTAATCCAGCAGGTCGCCATTGCGGTGCGCCAGGTGCTCGTTCGTCAAAAGGTCGGCTTCCACGTCTTCGGCGGTCAGGCGAATCTGGTGCGCGGCGGGCTCAAGCGGCAGGTAGAAGCTCTGCCCTTCGGCGCTCAGGGCGTCGTGCCAGATCAGCGAGTCGTTGCCGTCCGTGTGAATCGCCTGGCGCAGCAGGTTGTGAATTTGGCCGAGACTTTTCACCTCGCCCACGAAGTGGTGCTCATCGGCGCGATAGAACGTCCAATCCCAACTGTCGTCGAACTGGTCGTCGTCCACAGTCTTCTGCCAGCTTTGCGCAGCGCCGTAAGCAAGCCCGTACCAGGTGAAGTTGATCATTCCCTCGCCATCATCCATCCACGTGGTGTTCAGTACGCCGGTCGCGCCGAGCGCCTTCCCGTCGGTCACGAATTGCCGGATGTTAGCGAGCGCGGTGGGATAGTCAGGATAGATGCGGCTCCAGTTGCTCACGCCGGGCGCCACCCAGGTTTCAAGCCCCACGTCGCGAAAGGGCTTGATGAGATTCACAAATGACGGCCGGGCGCCGTAATCCCAAGCCACGGCGACCATATCGTGCGGCAAATCCTGAAGGTGCTCGGGGTGCTGAACGCCCATGTCGCCCCAGAACAGGACTTTGCGATGATAGGGCGCGAGCGTCTCATCAATCTTGCGCAGGTAATCGATGTAGACCTTGCCGTAGCCCTGGGCATCCACGTCGGATTTGGTGCGGCCCTCGCCCAACTCCTGCGTTTCATCCGCGCCGATGTGGAAGAAGGGCCCGGGGAACGCCGCCGCCAGGTCGTGAAACATGCTGCCGATGAACGTGAACGAGCCCGGCGCTGTGGGCGTGAGCACGTGGCCGTAGGGCACTTCCGCCAGGTCCTGATAGCGCTCCTCCTGAAGCGCCAGGTGCAGGTGGCCGAACGATTCCTGCTCCGGCAGGATGATCACGTGATACTGCGCGGCGTAGGTCACAAGCTCCTTGGCCTCGTCGGGCGTGATCGCCGCGCCGGGAAACGCCACGTTCGGCAGGCTCGGATAGGCGTAGGTGTTCTCCATGTAGGGTGAGACCACGTTGATCTTGTACTCCGCCAGTAGCGCAATCTCCCGCTTGAAGGACGCGGTGGTTGGTATCGGCCCGCGGCTGATGTCCAGGCTCACCCCGCGCCAGCGGACAGCCGGCCAATCGACGATGCGCACTTCCTGCGACTCTGCTCCACCGTCCGTCGAGGGATGAAACAACTGGCGGAGCGTCTGGACGCCGTAGAAGATGCCCGCCGCTGTCTTCGCGACGACAGAAGCTTCGCGCGGCGTGACCCACAGAACGTAGCCCTCTTCCTCCGCCGCCTCAGGAAGCTGCAATCCCGACTTGTCCAGAATCTGTTTCCCCGCGCCGCTGTCGGCCCGCGCCAGAACAATGCGCGCGGCGCCCTTCCGGCCGGCCGTATCCACACCGTCCAGAGTTTTCAAGTCCTCGGCGAGCAGCGACGCGGCGAAGCGGTCATCCTCATTGTTGCCCGCAACATCAATGGCGACGCTCCGCCCGGTCTTGAAAATGCCTGAGCCGATCTCGATTTGATTCGGATAGGGCGTGAGAGCCGGACCGGCCGGCGCTGCTATCGCGCTGGATAACATGAGCGCACAAAATAATCCGAAAAGTTTATTCATCATAATAGAACTATCCTCCCCTCAACACTGGTTGCTGCGGATAAAATGGACAACCTGATCGGGTGCGGCGAAGCGCACCCCTACCGCGCCATCC